>JAFVBP010000231.1 GCA_017479925.1 Selenomonadaceae bacterium
AAGGCAGTGGCGTACACCCAACGCGTCGGCATTGCGCTGTTGCTGATGTTGATGCTTTTCGCGACGAAAAACGACATTATGCGCGTGTTCTTCAAGTGAAAAAAATTCCCCGCCGTGTGACGGGGATTTTTTTTGCAAAAGTGACGGCTCGCGTTCAAAACTGATTCTTGCGCCGCGCAGGTTTTGACGTATAATCGTGGCGAAAATTCGCTTGCGGAGGTGTCGACAATCATGAAGAAATTTTTCTTGACGGGCGCGTTGACGGCGTGCCTGCTGTTGACGGCTTGCGGAAACAATTCGGTCAAATCGGAGTCGCTTGACTTGCAAGCTACGGAAACGCCCGCCGTTGAAACGTTTTCGGTCTGTGCGCAGTCGGAGGAAGTCACACGCGAAGAAAATTCCAAAGCCACCAAAGCTCAAATCGATTGGAGCCGTGCGCCGCGTTTCGACAACTTTGATGCGCTGGTCGAGTACCTCAACAACTGCAAAAAAAATCTGCAGACTTATCAACCCGTGCTTTGCGTCAACGGCTTCAAGCCCGACAGCAACAAAATTCCGAACACGCGCCCGATATGGTCGCTCAGCTGGACGGATTACGGCAACGGTCGAATTCTCTACCAAATTACGAATTACCCCGGCGAACGCGTCGCTTACGCTTACACGCACGGCGACACGAGTTTTTTGAGCGCGGAGGAGAAACGCCTTTACGACACGGCGGTCAAAATCGTCAACGACGCGAAAAATTTTTCGTCCGACCTGCTGTATCAGGAACTTTACATTCACGACAGGATAACCGACAAGGCGACTTATTACACGCAAAATCCTCAACCGAAACTTGCGCGTTTCCAGACGGCGACGGGTGCTCTGCTTGACGGCAAGGCGAATTGTCAAGGTTATTCCGACGCGTTTTACATGTTGGCGACGATGTGCGGGATTAGCGCGGACAAAGTCTGCGGCGACGCAAACGGTTCGCACGTGTGGAATTCGGTTTCTTTCAACAACGGCAGCTATTTCGTCGACGTGACATGGAACGACGAGAAATGCAAATTCGACAACATGGCGTATGATTACTACATTTACTTCAACGCGCCGACGAACGTTATCGGCTCGGATCATCAGTGGTACACCGCGCACGTGCCGAAAAATCTTCAGGGTGCGCCCGACGGACGAAATTTTTATCACTCGATAGCGTATCAAAATTCCAACGGCAGATATTTCGGTGCCTGGTCGAAAACCGCCGAAGACGCGCTCGGTCACATTGCGTATCGAATCGCGAATCAAGGCTACGCGCTTTCGTGGGTTGAGGCACCGTACACCGAAAAATATACCAACGTGGACAACGCGATCAATTACACGCTCAACCAACTGTCGAATCGCGGCTGGTACGGGCAAATTTACATGAACGTTCAGTGGCGCGGCAATTACATGTACTTCACTGCAAAAGCAATTCCGAATCGTTGAGCGTTACTTTCTTTGTGCGGAAAAAGTGACGGCTTCAAGCTCAAAACTGATTGTTGTCCCGCGCAGATTTTGAATTATAATCACGGCAAAAATTCACTTCATGCTTGCACGAGAGGTTTATTGACATGAAGAAATTTCTTGCGGCAATTTGCGCGGCGGGACTTTTGATGACGGGTTGCGGCGGCAATAAATCCGCCACGACCGACAAGCCCGAAACGATTGAGTTCACCGCCAACGATGTCGCGGGTATGCAGATACAAGCCATCAACGCCACGGGCGACGAGGTCGAAGTCGACAAGAACGCTTTCAAGAAAGCGGCAGGTCAACAAATTGACTGGAAGAGTGCGCCGCGCTTCGACAACCAGTTTGACTTGACGTATTACGTTTTGGACGCCCGCGACGATTTGAAAACGACCGTGCCCGTCGTTTTGACGAACGGCTTCGAGCCCGACTACCAAGCTCTGGTTAATGACGCGGCGATCTGGTACTTGCAGAGGGGCTGGCAAACGCGCAACGGTCAAACCTTCACGTTGCTAACCCTCAAAAATTACCCCGGCGAACGTGTTGCCCAAGCTTACTTTGACGGCGACACTTCCGACCTTGACGCCGAGGAAATGCAACTTTACAACGAGGCGGTCAAGATTGTCGACGAGGCGAAAAATTTTTCCAATAACCTGCTGTACCGAGAGCTGTACATTCACGACGCGATAACAAGCCGCGTGGCTTACTACACCGAAAAACCGCAACCGACTTGTGCGCGCTTCCAGACGGCTTTGGGCGGACTGATTGACGGCAAGGCGAACTGTCAAGGTTACTCCGATACGTTTTACATGTTGGCGACGATGTGCGGCTTGAACGTCGGCAAAGTCAGCGGCAACGCGGGCGGCGGTCCTCACATGTGGAACACGGTCAACTTCGGCGACGACAGAAATTACTTCATGGACGTGACATGGGACGACGGAGCCTTCAACACGAATTCGGGCGAGTACACCAATTACATTTACTTCAACGCGCCGAGTGACATTGCAAGCGCAACTCATCAATGGTCGGACGATTACGTTCCGGATATTCAGCCCGTGCCCGACGGTCGCTATGAATATTACACGAAGGAATTCAATAACTCCAACGGTCGATACTTCGCGACGCACACCGACAACGCCGAGGAGGCGCTTCGCTTCATCGCTAAACGAATCGGCAACGAGGGCTGGCGCAGTACGTGGGTTTGTGCGCCCTACGATGCCAATTACACCGACAACAAAAAATCGCTCAATCATCTGCTCAACGACCTGTTGCCCGCGTACGGCTGGCGCGGCTCCGTCACGCTCAAGACCGACATTCGCGGCAAGTACATGTTCTTCACCGCCGACGCAAGAGCGAATAACTGATTCCCCGCAAACAAAAAATCCCTCGTCACGCGACGGGGGAAATTTTTTTGTCGTCAACAATTTCCTGCGTAAACGAAATTCAGGTGTCGTTTGGCAACGTCGACAAGTTCGTAAATTGTTTTGACGGGCGTCGGCGGCAAGTTCGTCACCTTGTAGCGCGGGAAAAATCGGCTGATGTGCAACGGAATATCCTTCGACAGCGACGCAAGCCACGCGGCCTCCGAATCCATGTCGGCGGGCGAATCGTTCATCGTCGGCACAATCAGCGACGTAACTTCGACGTGACAAACCTGCGCGGACATTTCAATCGTGCGGCGAACGGTCTCGAAGTCTCCGCCGAGCAGCGAATAAATTTCTTGACTGAAACCCTTGAGGTCAATGTTCAGCGCGTCAATCAGCGGCAGAATTTTTTTCAACGCGGCGGGCGCAACAGTTCCGTTGGTGACGAGGACGACTTTCAATCCGACGGCTTTGAGCAAATTTGCGGTGTCGCGAACAAATTCATATCCGATAAACGGCTCGTTGTAGGTGAAAGCGACGCCGATATTTTTTTGCGGAACGAGTTCGGCGGCAAGTTCGCAAAGTTGTTCGGGCGAAATTTGGCGCGTCGGGAACGTCGAATCCGCCATCGAAATTTCGTGATTCTGGCAAAACGGGCAATTCAAGTTGCAACCGTAACTGCCGACCGACAAAATCCGACTGCCGGGGAAAAATCTGTACAGCGGCTTTTTTTCAATCGGGTCAAGCGCAATCGAAGTCACAGCCCCGTAATTGAGCGCGGTGATCTTCGTTCCGTCGTTGACGCGTGCCCGACATGCGCCGACTTTGCCCGTTGCAAGCCGACAGTGACGCGGACAAATTTCGCAAGTCAATGTGTCGCTCATGATTCGACACCTCCGAAAATTTTCAAGCATTGTATCACGTCGGGCACTTTCAGGTGCATAGTTGCCAAAAATTTTTCGCGGCGGTACAATTCACTTGCGACAAATTTTGCAAACGGAGGAATTCACATGCTCAACGAAATTAATTGGCCGCAAGATTATCTGCCGGGGACGACCGACAATTTCGCGTCGAACGAAATCATCGTTGCGGGAATCACGGCGGCGGAAGTCTTCGACAACCTGATTGACACGTCGATTTGGCCGACTTACTACGACAATGTCGCGGACGTTTTCTTTTACGCGGGCGACGCTCCCAAACTCAAAGCCGATACGCGCTTCAAGTTTTCGACTTTCGGCTTTCCGATTGAGGCGCAAGTCGTCGAATTTGAGCCGCCCGTTGACGGCAAGCCGGGACGTTTGGCATGGCACGGTTGGGCTGAAGGCGACGCCGCTCACCGACTCGACGTAATTCACGCGTGGCTGTTGGAAGATTTGCCGCAAGGACGCGTTCGGATTTTGACGCAGGAGTCGCAAAAAGGTCAGCCCGCCAAAGCACTGTTCGACACAAAGCCCGACGTCATGAATCAAGGTCACCAAGACTGGATTAAAGGTTTGGCACGCACGGTTTTGGCGTCGAAAAAATAATTCATGGAGCGCGACAAACTTTATGACTGCCCCGTTGACGCGGCGTTAAGCGTTTTCGGCGGCAAGTACAAGGCGATTATCCTGCACCACCTGCTTGACGGAGCTTTGCGTTTCGGTGAACTTCGTCGGCTGATTCCGCAGGCGTCGCACAAAGTTTTGATTCAACATCTGCGCGAATTGGAACGCGACGGCATAATTCACCGCGAAGTTTACCCCGTCGTGCCGCCGAAGACCGAATACAGCTTGACGGACTTCGGTCGAACGTTGACGCCCGTTCTCGACGCAATTTGCACGTGGGGACGAACGTACATGGGCAACTTTCTGCGCAAATAAAAAATCCTCGACACAACGTCGGGGATTTTTTTAATTAGGAGTTAGGAATTAGGAATGTGGAATGATTGTCGACGTTAATTCCAAATTCCTAATTTCAAATTCCTAATTGTTTTTACGACTGCAACCACAGCATCTGATATTTTTCCATTTGCGACAGCGCGTATTGAAACAACGATCGCGCAATTTCGGGATTTTCGGTAAACGCGTCAAGCAGGACGTTTCGCGGAATCATCAGCAGTTGCGCTTGATCGGTCAAGACTTCCGCGCTCAATGAAAGTTTCGGCTCGTCCAGGAAACTCGTCGGGTTGATGAATGCGTTGCGGCGCACGACGTCAAGCGGGTTATACCAGCCGTCGCCCGTGTCGACGCTGCGCACCAACTTGCCGTCGACGACGAAAATAAATTTCTGCGCAAGAACGTCGCCCGAAATTCGGTCGCCTTCGTAAAAAGTTTCAATCGTCGACAGCTCGTCGAAAAGGTCAATCATGCCCGCGAAGCGTCCCTGCAAAATCGGCAACTGCGACAGGAAATTGCGGATTGTCTTTTGCGTATTTTCGGGCGAAGTTTTTTGGGACTTCAACATTTCCATGCGATGCTTGAGATTGTCAACGAACACGGGTAATTTCGCGTTCCAGTCAACCAACATCTGCTGAAGTATCAGGTTGAACAGCTCGCAAATTTTCTCGACACCGCCCGCAACGAAGCATTTATTGTCGTACAGGAAAGTCAGCGTCAAGTTTCGTTCGGAGTAGCGGAAATATGCGCCGAGTTTCATGCCGTGAGCGTCCCACGAATTCTGCGAAACGATACGTCCCGACGATTCAGCTTGCGCGCCGACGTAATCGAATTCGTCAGCCCGAAAGTCGCGGAAGCTCAAAAAGTGGTCGAATAACTTGCCGCCCGCCAAAGCTTGCAAGTCGTCCCAATCGACGCGGCTGTACGGTTGCGAAACGACGAGTTGACGGAATTGGTTCGTGACGATTTTTTCGACGGTCAACTTGTCGTCGCCGATTAAGCGCACGGGAATCATGTTGAGCGAAAATTTTTCGTCGCGCTTACTCGCCGAAAGAATTTGGCAGAACAGGCAATCGCGCCGTTTGTTGACCGTCTGCAACATGAAGCCCCACGCGCTCTGCAGAATCGCCGTCAACATCAGCTGATTCGATTGTGCACGCCCGCGCAGGTCGCTCAAAATGTCGACGGGCACTTTCGCACGGAAAGATCTTTGCCGGTAAGCACCGTTGGCGTTTCGCTCGAACGGCAACTTTGCAATCGGCGGCGCGTCGTCAAGAACTTTCGACCAGTAATCGCGCACGGCATCGCGGTCAAAAACTTTCGTCCAAGTGTCGTCGACGGGAGTTTTCGGCTTGACATCGGCAAGACTGTCGGTCACCGTCGCGAAAAATTTTTCCGCGTCAAAGCTGTCGGAAATCAACTGCGCACGCGTCACCAGCACGGCAAAATCAATTTCGCTCGTCTTGAAGACCGAAAACCGAATCAGCAGGTCGTGCTTGAGGTCAAACTCGCGACGCATGTCCGCCTCCATCAGCTGCGACAAAGTTTCGTTGCGCTCGTCTTTGTCAGTGTTCATCATGTTGCGGAAGACGACGACGGGGCGAAAGACGTTTTGCGAGCGACTGACTTTGACCGTGCGCGTGCCGACCGTGCAGAAATTCACGCGCAGATTTTCGTTGTCGGTAAGCGTGCGATGGATTGCGGCGTTGAACTTTATCGGCATGACGCTGCCGCGAACTTTGTAGAGCGTCTGAACGTAGAAATGCGGCGACACGAAGTTTTTTCCCGCGAAGAATTTTTTCTCCTGCGCGGACAAATCGCGAATCGCCTCAATTTTATTGGGGTTGTAGCCGCTGCCGTCGAAGAATTGTCGCCCGTAGACGCTTTCGATGATTCGTTTCTCGTCGGAGTTAAGCTGAATGAAATTTTCCATGATAATCGCCTCGTAAATTTTTATGCTGCTCGTGAACGGTCAAGTATCGCCGAAATTGCACGGGCAATTTTTTTGTTCGGCAGGTTCACGGGCAAAAAGAATTCGTCCGACAAGTTCAACGCCGCCGACAAAGTTTCACGCGCTCCGTTGCCGAAAGCCAACATTTTCGCCGTGTAATTTTCAATTTCGTGCACCTTGACGAAAAACATTTCGACGCCCGTCGACGAAAAATTGTCCGCCATGAAATTTTCAAGCCGCGAAGACATTTCGTCGCGTGAGGTGGCGTCAAGTGTGGCAACCGTCGAATAACCGCAACGAAGTCCGCCCGCGTCGAAAGTCTTGAAGTCCGTGAACAAAATTTCGCGCGCGGTCATGCCCGTGTAATCGGTGAATTCGCGTTCCATGTCCAGAAAAAATTTCGTGCGGTCGGCAACTTCGGCAAGTTTTTGCAACTCGTCAGCCGCCTGCCTGTCAAGGTTGGTCGTCGTCGCGGAACGCAAATTGTCCGTGTCGGACAGAATCGCCGCGAACATTAAGCCCGCAATTTTTCGGTCAATCGTGACGTTATTTTTCTGGTAACACATGCGGACAATCGTCGCCGTGCAACCGACGGGCATCCGCAGGTAAAACACGGGCGCACGCGACTTGATGTCGCCAAACAAATTATGGTGATCGACAATCTCGACTATGTTCGCTTCGTCAATACCGTCAATCGCCTGCGACGCGACGTTATGGTCAACCAAAATTACATTTTGCCCGACGGCACTTTCAAGCACGGGCGGGGTCGGCACGTCGAAATATCGCAAGATAAATTCGCTTTCACGATTGAGCGCACCCGAAATTCGAGCTTCGCATTTGACGTTGAGTTTCTGCTTGAAGTTCGCGTAAGCAATCGCCGAACAAACCGTATCGCTGTCGGGGCATGTGTGCCCGATAACGTAAGTCGTTTTGTCGACTTCGCCGATTTCCTCGATAAACGCGGAACGAATATCGTCAACCTGCGCACGACACTCGACGACGGGCAACGCCGCGAAAGTCAAAACCATCCCGACGATAAAGCCCCACATGCGCAAGAAAAATTTTAACGCCTTCATGTCGTGAACACCTCCGCGAAAAATTTTCAACCGTCGACGGCTGCCGCTTGAGCCGCGTCGTTATGTAAACGAATTTCCAATGCCTCAAGTGCCTGCAGGTGCGCCTTGAAAGTTTTGCGTTGCTTTTCGGGCAGTGACGAGTATTCGGACTTCAAATCGTAAATCGAACGCCCGACGATGTTCGGAATTTCCTTAAAGCCGCTGAAAATCGTGAAGCCGCGCATTTCTTCGCCGCCGGTAATCGTGCCGTCCGACTTGCACGAAATAATCACGACGGAGCCTGCGCCGAGCCGCTGTTTGCTTGAGCCGACGCCCAAGTTGCCGAGCTTGTGCAGTTTTCGCACGGTCTTGCGATAATTTTTAACCTGCAGGTGCGTGCCCAAAAGTTGCAACAGCATTAGCACGAACAGCACCGCAAGACAATCGCTGATCGTCATGGTGACTGCCTCCCTTCGCCGTGAGTTTGTGCACGGAATAATATCACACGCAAAATTTTTCGGTCAACAAAAAATCCACCGCAACGGAAAATCAGGCCGACATGGATGTCGGCCGCCGTTCGCGCCGCGATACAGGATGTATCGCCGCGAACACGAGTACTGTGAGGTACCGAAAACATTTCGGCAACGAGACGATAACGCCCCTGCGAGGTGCCCTTTCTTTTTGCTACTTTTTCTTTGGGCACGCAAAGAAAAAGTAGTTCAACAACGCTCGTCGTGCGAAACGCCAAAAATTGCCGTCAAGCCGACAACTGCGTCACCGACCGCAACGGTAAATTCGCCCGTCGTTCGCAACGAAAAAAATCCGCCCGACTCCGAAGAGCCGAACGGACGAAACTGTTTGTCGTGCGAAAATTTTATTTGTAAGTGATTTCACCGAGTGCCCAGACTTTGCCCGAAACTCTCTGGAGCGGTTTGTCGCCGAAAATTTCCAGCACGGGCGCAACGTCTTCTTCGGGGTAGATGAGCAGACTGCAAGCTTCCTCGCCGTCCTGCAAGAAAAGTTCAATCGCGGACTTGTCGACGAACAGGCGGAAGTTGAGCGTCAAATTCGTGAACAGCTTGAAGTTGCGCACGCCGATATTGACGTCGGTATTTTTGCCGTCGTTGAACGGGCGAATGCCTTTGCCGCCGAGTTTCATGCCGTTGCGGTCGAGCGTCATGATTTGTTTGTTGCGGTCGTACTTCATGACGAATTTTTCCGCGCCCCACTTGACGTCGATTTCAACTTGACGCGCCGCGCCGAAGGTGAGTTCGATTTCGGATTCGGAGCCGTCGGGCAGGTTAATCGGAACGTTTTGCGCGTTGGAAACGTCAACGTCCGTGCGTTCCTTGCGCAGAGCTTTCATTTCTTCGACGGGCTGCGAACGGACTTTGCCTTGATGAATCGTGAGTTCACGCGGCATTGTCAAGGTGTAAAGCCAGCCGTCTTTTGCGGACTCGACGGTATCGGTCAGGTCGGGCATACCAATCCAGCCGATCATGATGTGGCGCGCTTCGTTGGCGATAACCTGCGGCGAATAGAAATCAAAGCCCTTGTCGAGTTCGTGGAATTTGCCGTGAATCATGTCGAGGCTGTCAACCGAGAAATGCCCGATGAAGTAGCCCGCCAAGCAGTGATTTTGGTAGCGCAATTCTTGATGCGGCACGCCTTGCGGACAGACAATCAAAACGTCCATGTCCTCAAACTGCATCAAATTCGGGCACTCCCACATGTAGCCGAAATCGTAGTAATCGGTCTTGACTTCGCCGAGCAGTTCCCAGCCGCCTTCGGATTTTTCGCGGTAAATCAGCACTGCGCCGTTGGTCGGACGTGAACTTTTCGCGGGATCGCTCATGCGCTGTGCCGCCATTGCGAAGTAACGCACGCCGTTGCGATAGAAAAAGTTCGGGTCACGGAAATGCGCGGTGTAGCCTTCGGGGTTGCCCAGAACTTGAATTTCTTCCTTGACGACGGAGCCGTCTTCCTGCAACGTGCAAAAACGCTGTGCGACGGAGCGAACGTAATTTTCGTCGCGTGAGTTGGCGGTGTAGAAAAAGCGAACTTTGCCGTCTTCGACGAAACCGCAACCGCTGTGGCAGCCGTCTTTGTCGTATTGGTCGCCCGGCCAAAGCGTAAGTTCAGGCATCGTGTAGTTGATGAAATCTTTCGTCGTGGTGTGCATCCAGGACTTGTTTTTGTGCCAGTTTTGCTCAATCGGCGTCGGGTTCCACTGACAGCAAATGTGATAGGTGCCGTTGCAGTTGCACAAGCCGTTCGGGTCGCTGATGAGCGAATACGGCGCGTCGACGTGGAATTTGTTGTGCCAGCGGCCGCGATTCGCGATAGCTTCACGGACACGGGCGTCGACTTCCTGCTTGTTAAACCGCTTTTTGATTTCTTCCAAGTTTTCGCCGGACTTCTTCGCCATAAAAATACCTCCTCAGTTTCGCAGAAGTGAAATTATAACCGTGACGACCATGGCACCGATAGCCGCCATAGCCGTTATCGACAGGTTGCGGACGTGCTTGCCCATGTCGCTGATACTTGCCCGAATTTCGCGCATGTCTTCAGCCCGTTGATTGTCGCGGTCGCGCATTTCGGTTTTGAAGTCTTTCATTTCTTTTATGAACGACTCGAACTTCGCGTCCTGCAGGGCAAGTTTCATTTGGACTTCGGCGTTGATTTTTTCTTGTTCGGTCATGACAATCACCTCCGTGTTAATTACGTAACAGCGAAATTATGACCGTGACGACCGTCGTGCCGACAGCCGCCATAGCCGTTATTGACAGGTTGCGGACGTGCTTGCCCATGTCGCTTATGCTTGCCCGAATTTCGCGCATGTCTTCAGCTCGTTGATTATCGCCGGTCGCGCATTTCGTCTTTAAAGTCTTTGAGTTCGCGAATCAGACTGTTGACGTTTGCGGTTGTTTCGCTGACTTGACGTTCAAGACTTGAGACGCGTTCGTCGAGTCTGTCAACTTTCGCTTCGGTATCTGCCATGACAACCGCCTCCAACGGATTTAAAAACAGCCGCGCCCCGAAAGGCAATTAGGAATTGGGAATGTGGAATTAGGAATTTTTCATTCCTCATTCCTAATTTCAAATTCCACATTGCTTTTTAGAGCGCGGCACGTTTTCAAATGAGCGGAGACGAGCCGAAAAAATTATTCGTCGTGGTGGAACATTGTGTACGTCAACGCAAAGCCGACCGCAAACGCAATCAGGTTGACGATGATGTACTGGACAATTTGTCCGTTCATGTAAAGGAGCATACCGGGCAGAACCGTGATACCCATGCCGGTACCTGCCAAGCCGAGGAAGCTTGAAATTGCGCCGCCGACTGCACCGCCGCAGCATCCGAAGATGAACGGTTTCATGAGACGCAGGTTGATACCGAAGATAGCCGGCTCAGTAATGCCCAAAAACGCCGGAACCGTCGAGGAGATGTACAGAGCACGTTTGCGCGGGTCTTGCGTTTTGAGCGAAACTGCCAAAGCCGCACCGCCCTGAGCAATAGTCGCGCAGGTGATAATCGCGTTGAACGGGTCGGAGCCTTGCGTCGACAGCAGGTAAATTTCCAACGCGCTGAAGACGTGGTGGACACCGAAGATAACGATGACCTGTTGCAAGCCGCCGATAATCAAGCCGCCGATAATCGGAATCGTCAAGAAGTTTTGAACCGCGCCGAAAACGACTTGTTCCAAACCGTGCATGATCGGACCGACAACGAGGAAGCCGAGCGCCATTGAAACGGTGAGCGTCAAGAACGGCGTAACAATCAAGTCAATCATGTCGGGGATGAAAGTTTTCAACCATTGCTGGAATTTCGCCGCGAAGATACCGAGAACGAGTGCGGGCAGAACCGAACCTTGATAGCCGACGAGCGGAATCGTCACGAAGCCCAAATCGAGCGGAATCGGAGTTTTGCCTGCGTATTCGGGCAATGCGGACGCCTCAACCCAAGTGAGACCTTTTTCGGCAATTTCACCTGCCGCGCCACCGACGACATACGCGTTCGGCAAACCGGGGAAGACGAGCATCAAACCTAAAACGATACCGATAACTGCCGTGCCGCCGAATTTATTCATTGTCGACCAACACACCAACGCGGGCAGGAACGCGAACGCCGTATCCGTCAAGACTTGCGTCATCAAGAGGAAGTTCGGATCCCATTCGGAGCCGAGCGACAATATCGCGCCGCGGGCACCCATGAAAAGACCTGTTGCAACCAAGACGGGGATAATCGGGACGAACACGTCGCCGAGTGTACGAGAAATTTTCTGCATCAAGCTCATTTCGGCGTAAGCAGCTTCTTTGCCGCCGCCGCCCGCCAGTGACGGTTTGAGTTTGATAAATTCTTCGGTGACCTTGTCGACAAAGCCCGTGCCGCAGATAATCTGGTACTGTTGCGCGGCGAAGAATTGACCTTTGACGCCTTCGATGTTTTCGACTTTTTTCTCTTGGATTTTGGACTTGTCGTTGACAATCAGGCGGAGACGAGTTGCGCAGTGTTCAGCCGTACGAACGTTGTCGGGGCCGCCGACATATTTCATGATGAGTTTCGCAACGCGCTCTTCGTCGGGCAGACCGTCATACTGCGAATCGTCCGCGTCTTTTTCGACGGGAGCGGAACCCGCGTCGTCGTCGGCCGCCGCTTTTGCAGTGATCGATTGACCGTCGAGTTCGACCGTGATGTCGCCGTAATCGGCATGGTTGGTGACGACAACCGGCGTCGTCGTTTCGTAACCGGCCTTTTTGATCGCTTCGGGGCTGAATTCAAGCAACAGTTGCCCGCGCTTGATTTTGTCGCCCGCTTCGGCTTTGGGCGTAAAGCCTTCGCCGTTCATCTTGACGGTATCCATGCCGACGTGAATCAGCAATTCGATGCCGTCGTTGGACTTGAGACCGATGGCGTGCCCCGTCGGGAAAAACACAGTTATCTCGCCGTCGAAAGGCGAAAAAACTTGTCCCTTGGGGTTCTGTACGGCCACGCCGCGTCCCATTGCGCCGCTCGCGAAAACGGGGTCGTTGATTGAGTTCAGCGGAACCAACTTACCGTTCAGCGGGCTGCTTATTCGGATGTCCTTTGCCATGAAAAAACCACACCCTTCAATAAAAATTTGTTAAAACACCCGTGAAAACCATTATGAAAACATTAGTGTAAACCGCCTAGATTATACTTTCAGAAAGTTTTGCCGTCAACGAAAAAAACGCCCTCGCAAAAATTTTTCGGGAGCGTTGAATTCAATGCGTAATGCTTAATGCGTAATGCGTAATTGAAACGGCGACGATTATCAACTGCGTTTCGAGCGGTAAAACAGCCAAATTGCCAAAATCCAAATCGGCATGACGATAACCGCAGGTCGCATCTCGTCCATTGTCGCCATGATGAGCAAAATGCCCGCCAAAAACGCCAAGCACAGGTAATTCGCGACGGGGTAAAACAACGCCTTGAACTTCGGGACAATGCCGACCGCTTCGCAGTGCTGACGGAACTTTAAATGCGTCATGACGATTAACGCCCAGCTGATGACGACCGCGCCCGTCACGATTGACATCATGTACATGAAAACTTCGTCGGGCAACAGGTAGTTCAGCACCGCCGCCAAAAGCGTTATCCCTGACGAGACCAAAATTCCGTTGACGGGCACGCCGCGACTTGACAGTTGCTCAAAAAATTTCGGCGCGTTATTCGACTTCGCCAGACCGTAAAGCATTCGCGAATTCGAGTAAATTGCCGAGTTGTAAACACTTATCGCCGCCGTCAACACGACGAAATTCAAAATGTGCGCCGTCGACGTGAAGCCCGCGTTTTGGAAAATTTGCACGAACGGGCTTGCGTCCTTGCCGACTTCGTTCCATGGCCACAGCGTCATCAAAACAATCATCGTGCCGACGTAAAAAATCAAAATTCGGTAGATGACTTGGTTGATTGCACGCGGAATTGTCTTGTCGGGATTTTGCGCCTCGCCCGCCGTTATGCCAATCAGTTCAATGCCGCCGAAACTGAACAGCACGGGTGCCAGCGACATAATCATTCCCGTGACGCCGTTCGGGAAAAATCCGCCGTGATCCCACAGATAGCTGAAGTTTTGCGGAAACGGGTCGGGGTCGCTGAAGATGTACCACGAACCGAGCACAATCATTCCGACAATCGCGGCGATTTTTATGAACGCCGTCCAGAATTCAATTTCGCCGTACGCGCTGACCGTCACCAGATTAATCACCGTGATAATTATCAGGCAGGCAAGCACGCCGACCCATTTCGGCAGGTCGGGGAACCAGTAGCCCAAATAAATCGACACGGCAGAAAGTTCCGCCATGCTCACGAGGATGTACAGAAACCAGTAATTCCAGCCCGCCAAAAAGCCGGGGAACGCGCCCCAATATTTCGCGGCGTAGTGGCTGAACGAACCGCTGACAGGCTCCTCAACCGACATTTCGCCGAGCATTCGCACAATCAAAAATATCACGATGCCGCCGATTAAATAGCTCAACGAGACTGCGGGTCCCGCCATTGCGATTGTCGCCGTCGAGCCGTAGAAAAGTCCCGTGCCGACAGCCGTGCCAAGCGCAATCATCTGCAAGTGACGGTTTTTCAAGCCGCGTTGCATTTTGTTTTCAGACATGTGTTAAGCTCACCAAGTTTCGTCGGGGTAGCGAAGATTCCAATTTTTGCGCAAGGCAGTCATGATGTCCATAACGTCTTTGGAAAAATCGAGTTTCATTGCCGAAGCGTCGCCGCTTTCAATCGCGTGAACCATGTCGTTGAACTCGTAAAGCAACGCGTCCGCACGGTCGCCCGCAGAAATTTCCGTGACGTTGCCCGTTGCCGCGTCGACGAAAATCGCCTTGTCCGCACGAGGATATTCCGCAATTTCAATGTAACCGCGTTCGCAACTGATGACGGCGCGTTTCGGCTGTTTTGAGTGCATTGACAGCGCGACGGTCGCCAATTGCCCGCAGGAATTTTTCAGCAAAATCGTCGCCATTTCGTCGGAGCCCGTCGGTGACGGTTGCCATTGACTTAAAATTTCCGTCGGGCGTTCGGTCATGAAACTGCGGACAATCGACAGCGCGTAAACGCCGATGTCAAGGAGCGCGCCGCCCGCCAAATTCATGTTGAAGAAACGGTTGCGCATGTCGTATTCCTTGAAGCTGCCGAAATTTAGCGTGATGATTTGGACTTTGCCGAATTCGCCGTCGGAAATTTTTTGCCACAGCGTCTTGTACAGCGGCATGTGCCAAATTGTCATTGCCTCGGCAAGCACAAGATTTTTTTCGGCGGCAAGTGAAATCATTTCGTCGAGTTCGCGGCTGTTGAGCGTGATTGATTTTTCAACGAGCAGATGTTTGCCGCTTTCGAGTGCGCGTTTCATGAACGGGTAATGCATATTGTGCGGCGTAGTCATATAAATCGCGTCGACTGCCTCGTCCGAAAACATGTCGTCAATCGTGTCGTAAACTTTGGCGACGGAATATTTCTGCGCGAAGTCAACGGCCTTCGAGTGCGTGCGATTGGCGACGGCGTACAAACTTTTGCCCTGCCTGCG
Organism: Selenomonadaceae bacterium; assembly: GCA_017479925.1. GTDB lineage: Bacteria > Bacillota > Negativicutes > Selenomonadales > Selenomonadaceae > Quinella. The sequence goes on from JAFVBP010000231.1 coordinate 15,280, forward strand.
AAGACATTGCGCCATTTCGTTGGCAACGACGCCGACGCCGAGCACCGCCAAATTGATGTTGCGTTCGCTCATGTCGAAAACCTCACTGAATCAAAATGTCGCGGAACATGGACAAAATTTCTTGCCCGTAATAGTTGCCGGGGACAGCCCAGCGACCGTTCAAGTCTTGCCACGTGCCCAAAGTTCGCGAGCCGTAAGCTTGACGGACAAGCCCGTAACGCGGATCAACGACGGGCATTGTCGGACGCCGCGTCGACGAATAGGCAAGCAGATGTTGGATGTGCGCACGAACGCCCAGTTGCGGTGTGGCAAAATATTCGCCGCGAACGCCGCCGCCGGTCGTGCCCAGTCCGCAATAATTGTTCTGTTCGGGCACAACGTCACCGCCGTAACGGAAAAAACCCGTCTCTTTGAGTGCCTGACAAAAAGCCACGTCGGGACGAATGCCTTCGCGGCGACCTTCCTCGTAATAGTACGCGACAATTTGCTCCGCCGAAACGGGCAAATTCGGACGCGGATTGTTGCGCAACAGATATTTCACGCATTGACTTTGCGTAGCGATAGGCGTGCCGATAATCGACGTGTCGGAGACCGAAACCGTCGGCTTGACGTAAACTTCGGGCGTGTCGATTTTGAACGCTTTTTTGACGGGCGCGATTAAAACTTTTTCGACTTGTTCGCGCAGTGTCGGCACGGAACGTTCTTCGCGTTCAACCGTTTTGGCTTCGACTTTCGGGTCGTGAATTCTTTTAACGTCCGCGTGTGCCGTCAACGGAAACGAAATCGCGAACACGCCGAGCACTCCCGCCGCGATAAAATTTTTCAGTCGGTTGCCTTTCAAACTCAAATGGAATCACCTCTACAGAAAATTTTCAGCAATCCTTTGACTGTCGCGCAGTATACACCAATAAAAAATTCCTTGCAAGAAATTAGACTGAAATGTTCGCTTCGGCTATAATTGGCGAAAAAATTTCGGAGTGATGACGTTGTACATAATCGGCTTGACGGGCTCCATTGCCTGCGGAAAATCGTCGGTGGCGTGGAAACTGCGCAAAAAAGGCGCGACAACCTTCGACGTGGACGAAATGACGCGTTGGCTCAACATGCCCGGCGGCGCGCTGTTTGAAATGTACGTGCGACATTTCGGTCAAAAAGTCGTCACGGCGGACGGGCAGCTTAATCGAAAACTCATCGGCGAAATAATCTTCAACAATCCCGACGAACGCGCTTGGGTCAATTCGGCGACGCATCCGCTGTTGCTCAATCGCACGCGGGATTTTCTGGTCGAGTGCCTTGAAGCCGGCACGCCGTTGGTCGTTTTAGAAGTGCCGCTTTTGTTTGAGGCGGGCTGGGAAATTTTGTGCGACGAAGTTTGGGCTGTGCGCGTCAGCCGCGAAGTCCAAATCGAACGGCTGATGGCACGCGATAAGATAACCGAAACTCAAGCTTTGGCGCGAATCAATTCGCAAATGTCAAGCGACGAAATTTGTTCGCGGGCGGATGTCGTCATTGTCAACGAAGGCAACGTTCGCAAGCAAATCGTCGCGGCATTTC
>JAFVBP010000232.1 GCA_017479925.1 Selenomonadaceae bacterium
CTCAAAATCGCCGAACCTGCCGCACTTGCAACACCGCCGAGACCGTCAAACAGTCCGCCGAAGAAACTTGGAACTTCACTCCACGCCGTACAAATCGCGTCTTTGGTTGACGTAAAAGTTGACGAAATTGTTTCAAGGGCACCGCTTGCCATTGACGCCGCACCTTCGAGACCGCTCGAAATCATGTCGCCGAGACCGCTGAAAACTTCGCCTGCACCTTCAAACGCAGACGACAAACCTTCCGAAATGGAACTTCCGATTGACGAAACGAATTCGCCGACACCTTCAAACGCAGACGATAAACTTTTCATTGCCGAACTGCCGAATTCCGAAATGCGACTTTGCACGTCTTCAAACGAAGGCAACATCTCATCAATCGACGGAATTTCGCCTTGAGCCGCGCCGTAACCTGTGGCAACTTCAGCGGATTGACCTGCGTTCGCAAGTTCAGCCATTCGCGCCGCGTTGTCGGCTTCGACGCCCGATATACCTGCGTTCGCAAGTTCAGCCATTCGCGCCGCGTTGTCGGCTTCGACGCCCGATTTTCCCGCGTTTGCAAGTTCAGCCATTGCTTCTTGAGCCGCCGCCGATTCGGGTTGCGGTTTGCCCGAAAACATGTCGTCGAGCCACTTGCCGAAACGTTGCGCGGGCGTGTCGGTTGGGGCTTCGGCGTTCGCGTTCGGCTTCATGAATTGTTGCTGATTGCGGTAAAAATCTTGCGTCGCGTTGAGTGTCGCCGAATTTTTGAACGGGCTTGAAATGCCAAGTTTCGCGTCGATTTGCTGAAAACGTTCGGTCTGCGCTTGAGTAGCCGCTTCACGTTGAGCCGTCGCCGCACGCGTACGTTGTTTTTCGAGGTAAAGGTCGGACATTGACAATTTCGCGGCTGATTCGGCTTCGGCTTGACGAAGACCGCCCGGTGACGCCGACGGAGTTTCCTCAACGGTGCCTGCGGATTTCGGCGTTTCGTCGCTGAAAAAATCGCGTTTCACAGGTTTGTCGCCCGACGTGCCCGATTCTTTGTCGCGTTCGAGTTTCCAATCGGCGGCTTTTTGACCGAGCGCGTCGCCAATCATACCGCCGATCATACCGCCAATCATCATGCCGACGGGACCGCCGAGTGTGCCGATCGCCGTGCCGAGCGCAGTTCCGAGAACAGAACCCGTAGCACCTGCACCGGCGCGAAATTCCTCGTCGTGATTGAGCTGAACCGTTCGTTGGCGAAAAGCTCTGGCGTCGTTGACTTCCTGAATTTGAGCGTCGATTTCGGCTTGACTTGCGCCCGAATCGCGCAGATTTTGCAATTGCTGTTCGTGGTAAGCAACCGTGTCGTTCGCCTCTTGAAGTCGCGCCTTGCCGTGCTCTTTGACGGACATCACGTCCATGACGCCGAAAGCTGCCGAAAGTGCCGCGCCGCCGACTGCCGCAGTTTTCGCGCCCGCGAACATTGAACTTGACGCAGGCGGAGGCGTCCCGTCACCGCGAATTGAAGCCTTCGTGCGATTGTAATTGTCGATAATTGACTGATTTCCGACTTTTCGACCTGCCGCGCCGCCTTGCCCGCCGTTGACTTTGCCGTTGACGTTGACGACCGAGGCGTTGACAGTCATCGTGCCGACGGATTGACCTGCCGCGACGCCGCCTTTTGACGACGAAGTGCCCGAAGTTCCGCCCGCGCCCGATGAAGAAACGCCCGTGCGAAGTTCGCGAAAACCCGTCGCCAAGCTGCGAATTTTGTTGCCGATTTTGACGAGTGCGCCCATCAAAACGCCGCCCGCAAGAATCGAGCCGATACCGTCAAGCTCCATGAACTTTGCGCGAAGTCGGTCAACCACGTCGAAAATAATTTTGCCGAAGTCGCCGATTTGAATTCCGTCGCTGAAAAGACTTTGGGCTTTCGACACGACATCCGTCAACGTTTGAACGAAACCGCGTAAACCGTCACCCGCAACGCCCGTGAACAGATCTTGCTGAAAGGCGTCCCAAGCACTGCCGAGCATGGTTAAATCGCCGCTCAAATTGTCGAGTTGCACGTTCGCCATATCCTGAGCCGCGCCGTGACAGTTTTCGATTTTGCCTTCGAGTTCGTCCCAGTCGCCGAGCATTGCCGCGAGAAAACCGCTCATCGCCTCTTGCCCGCTGAGCATTGACGCCATTTTGAGTTTGTCGGCACCTGTCATTTTGCCGCCGCGTTCCTGAACGGATTGCAAGAACGAATCAAGTTTTCGACGTGTGTCGGCGTTGAGTTTGGTGCCCGCCATTTGTTCGGCAAAATCAGCGAATTGTTGAACGTTGCCGCCTTCGTTGAAACGCTGTCGAAGGTCGCCCATGATATCGCGAATTCGACGAACTTCGCCCGTTTGCGCGTCGGTGAAGTCAACTCCCAAAGCGTCGAGCGCGAACTTTGCGTTACGATTTTCCGCGCCGAAACGTGAAAAAATTGCCCGCGTCGACGTGCCCGCTTGAGAGCCTTTGATGCCCGCGTTCGCCATCAAGCCCGTCATGACCATTGCGTCTTGTGCGGCGTTCATGCGCGTTTGAGTGTCTTGGTCGGCGTACATTGCACCGACGGCGGCTGAAGAATATTTCAACGCTTCGCCGAGCTGTGAAACGTTCGTGTTCGACGAGGTGACGACTGCCGCCATCATGTCCGCGTAATGTTCGGCGGCGTTGACCTGTTGACCTTGTGCCGTCCTGAACGTTTCGTTGGCTTTTAACTGAAAGCCCGTCATCGAATCCGTCAAAATGTCGGCGGTTGACGCCAAATCAGCACCGCCCGCGGACGCCAAATTCATCAGCGGCTTGAGCGCGGCGTTCATCTGCGGCACCGACCAGCCCGCCATTGCCATGTACTCCTGCGCTTGACCGGCTTGCTCGCGTGTCCACTCGGTCGTTGCGCCCATGTACTTCGCCTGTTCGACGAGCGAACGCATTTCGTCCGAATCTTTGTCGAGACCTTTAATCGCCTGCACGCGTGACATCTGCTTTTCAAAACCCATGGCGGATTGAGCGGCGTTCGCAATTCCGAAGCCGATACCTGCCGCGCCCGCGATTGGCATGAAAGTTCCCGCGCCTTGCATGAGACCTTCGGTTAAGCCCGAAAGTTTTTTCGACGCGTTGTCTTTGACGTTGACGGCGATTGAATACGTTCGTGAAACCAATCTGGCGGCGAGCGCGTTAATCTGCTGAAGTTTGCCTGAAGCCGAATCCGTCAACGAAACCGTCAATCGATACGCCTTGCCCGCGAGACTTTTGAGTATCGAATTGATTCGTCCGCCCGGCTCGGAAACGCGGTCGATTAAGCCTATCGTCGCTGAATATTTCGCCGCCGCAAATGACTTGATTCGGTTCGCGATGGATTGAATTTTTTGTTCGACGGCTAAAAATTTCGACAGAACCGACGACAAGCCCGCCGAAGTTTGATCATTTGTGCGCACGATGATTTCTATGATTCGGCTGGACACGCGTTTTGCCTCCAATCAAAAAACGCCCGAAGGCGTCGTGTTAATTAATGTGTGGCGACGAAGTAAATCACCGCCAATGCAATGCCAATCGTTGAAATTTCGGCTATCTGCCCGTGGTTCGACGAAGATTTGTTGTCGCGGCGCAGTTCGTCAATCTTGTCGCCGAGCTTGTCGATTTTCGCGTCAACTTTTTTGTCGAGTTCGGCAATTTTGGCGTCGAGCTTGTCGATTTTGTCGTCAAGATTTTCAAGCTTGCGTTCAACCCGATCCAAGCGAATGTTGACGCGGTCAAGCTCCTTTTCGACATGGTCAACGCGTCCCTGCAAATCTTTGTACTGCGCGTACGTCACTTCGCCGTAACTCGACGTTTGCGAACGCATTGTTTGCCGACTTATCTGCGTTTCCATAAAAACCACCTCGCGCAGATTTTAACGCAGTCACGGGCGACGGTCAACGGCGTTGTCGGGCTTCCTCGTCGAGTTCGGACAACACGCTTGCACGGATAAAAGCCCGCGTCACGAAATCAAAGTTGGCGTACTGGCGCGGCAAAATGTGGTGGCGGACAAACAGCGCGTAAAAAAATCGCAGTTGCCCGCCGTCGGTTATAAATTTTTAATCAGCCCGTCGAGGTTGTCGTCGAAACCCGAAATGTTTTCGACAGCCTCAA
>JAFVBP010000233.1 GCA_017479925.1 Selenomonadaceae bacterium
GCGACGTACAATCGGCGTGAGACGCGGGCTAAAGATTTCATCATGGTCAACAAAATTCTCGATTCGGCGAGCGTGCCGCGTGACGTCGTGAAATTCCTGCTGTACCACGAATGTTTACATCAACGCTTGCCGAAGCACGACATGGAGTTTCGCGAACTTGAGGCGCGTTACCCGAACTTCCACGACTGCGACAACTTCTTGGATCGCACATTCCCCGACTTCGTCAAAGACGCGTGAAAAGTAATGCGTAATGCATAATGCGTAATGCGTAATGAACACGGCACCGACCGCAACGTTAATTCTGGTCGTCACGGATGACAGTTACCGACCGCAACGTTAATTTCGGCCGTCATGGATGACGGCCGCCGCCGCGTATGATACAGGATGTATCATGCGGCGCAAATGACTCTCGGCTTTCGACAACCTGCAGGGTACCAATACCGTCGCCCGCCGCGTAGGCGCGTCTTTCTTTGCTACTTTCTTTCCACGTGGAAAGAAAGTAGATTTCAAAAAAATCGAAACGACGAACCGAAATCGTCAACAAAGTGCCCCGCCGAAACGACGGGGTTTTTTTATTGCGGAAACGCTGCGGGTGACACCAATTGGATGCAACGTCACGTTGCTTTTTGTTGCGAAAAAGCGGGCAATGCGCTATAGTGCACAGAAAACTTTCGAGGAGTAACCACATGCAAATAATCGGAGTCAGATTGAAGAAGGCAGGCAAGATTTTGTTCTTCGAGCCGGACGATTCGGAACTGGTCAAAGGCGACGCGGTTATCGTCGAAACTTCACGCGGACTTGAATGCGGCACAATCGTCATTGAACCGCGTGAACTGCCCGAAGCTCAAAATCCCGAATCCGAGCCGGGACTTCCGCTGAAAAAAATTCACCGCAAAGCAACCGAAGCCGACCTTCGCAAACTTGCCGAAAATCAAGCGGGCGAAAAACGTGCGTTCGATATCTGCCTGCAAAAAATTGCCGAACATGAGTTGCCGATGAAATTAATCAACGTCGAGTTTACCTTCGACGTGAACAAGATAATTTTTTTCTTCACGGCGGACGGGCGCGTTGACTTCCGCGAACTTGTGCGGGACTTGGCGTCAATTTTTCGCACGCGAATTGAACTGCGTCAAGTCGGCGTGCGCGACGAAGCAAAACTTTTGGGCGGCATGGGCGGTTGCGGACGACCTTTGTGTTGCGCGTCGTTTTTGGGCGAATTTATTCCCGTGTCAATCCGCATGGCAAAAGATCAAAATTTGTCGCTCAACCCGACGAAAATCAGCGGCGTGTGCGGGCGATTGATGTGCTGCCTCAAATACGAAAACGATTTGTATTGCGAAAATTGTCACGCGCCGAACGCAAACGTCATACTTCGCCCGAAAGTCGGCAGTCGCGTCATTGTCGCCGACGGTGAAGGCAAAGTCGTTTCCGAAAATTTTGCGCGCCGAAACGCCACGATTCTTTTGGACACGAACCGAATTGTCGTCGCCGGTTGGGATGAAATTTTGCCCGTCAACGAGGACGACCTTGAAGCCGTCGACGAAAGCGCGCAGGTTGAAGTTGCCGAGCCTGTCGAGGAGCCGCCGTCGAAGCCCGTTAGACATGAACGTCACGAACGTCACGAACGCCGCGAGCGTCCCGAAAAAACCGAGCGTCCCGAACGTCGCGAACGTCCCCGCCGAAGCGAAAGTTTTAATCGCCGCTACAATCGCAACGAAAATTTTGAGCGCACCAATCGCAACGAACGTCCGCCGAAACCGCGTTCGGAAAAGCCGTCGCGGCGTCCTCCGCGCCGAGACCCGAAAAAGTGACCGCACTCAAAGACGGCGAACGCCTCGATGACTTGATGCGGTCGGGGCGCGTCATAATCCAAAATCCCGACGAGTTTTGTTTTTCGACAGATGCGGTTTTGCTTGCACACTTCCCGCGGCTGAAGAAAAATTTTCGCGTGATTGACCTTGGCACGGGCAACGGCGTCATTCCGCTGTTGATTGCCGATTCCGTCAAAGAAATTTGCGCCGTCGAACTCAATTCATGTGCCGCCGACTTGGCGCGACGAAATGTCGAACTCAACGGTTTGAGCGAAAAAATTACCGTTGTCGAAGGCGATTACCGTCGTCACCGCGAACTGTTCAAGCCCGAAAGTTTCGACGTTGCCGTTGCCAATCCGCCGTACACGCCCGTCAAAAACGGTGAACCGAACAAAATTTCCGCCGTCGCCCGCGCACGACACGAATTCACCGCCACGCTTGAAGATGTCGTGACTGCGGCGCGTTTCGTCTTGAAATTTCGCGGCTCGTTCTGCATGATTCACCTTGCGTCAAGGTTGTGCGAAATTGTCGACGCCCTGCACCGTCACCAAATGGAAATGAAACGTCTGCGCCCCGTTCAGCCGAAAGCCGGACGCGACGCGAATTTGATTTTGATTGAAGCGGTCGTCGGCGGACGCACGGGCAACCTGCAACTTTTGCCGCCTTTAATCGTGCACAACGACGACGGTTCTTATACCGACGAAATTGAACGCATTTACGCCGCCGATTTTTGAAACTGTCGCTATTTATTAGGCCGACAGGGATGTCGGCCGCCCGCTTGCGCCGCGATACACGATGTATCGCAGCAAGCTGTTTTCTTTGGTTACTTTCTTTTGCGCCAAAAGAAAGTAACACAACCTGTCAACGAAATTTTACGCGACGTTGCAGGAATTTTTTTTGACGCGGCAAATAAGCAAGTCATTAACGGAAAATTTTTTGACCGCAATTATATTTCAGGAGGGATTACTTTGAGAGAGCTGGACGTTAAACTCATCACCGAGAACGTCGCCGAAATGTGCAAGGAGGCGGCCTACTACCTGCCGGACGACGTTTATCGCGGACTCAAGCGCGGACGCGAGACCGAACAATCGCCCGTCGGCAGAATCGTTCTCGACCAAATCATCAAAAACGCCGAAATTGCGCGTGCGGAAGACCGTCCTTATTGCCAAGACACGGGCATGACGATTGTCTTTTTGGAAGTCGGGCAGGACCTGCACATTGTCGGCGGCGACCTCGAAGAGGCGATTAACGCGGGCATTGCCAAAGGTTACACCGAAGGCTACCTGCGCAAATCTGTCGTCGGCGAACCGCTGTTCAATCGCGTCAACACGAAGAACAACACCCCCGGCGTCATTTACACGAAAATCGTTCCCGGCGACAAGCTGAGCATCACAATCGCGCCCAAAGGTTTTGGCTCCGAAAACAAGTCGGGCGTCAAAATGCTTGTGCCCGCGGACGGCGTCAAAGGCGTCAAAAAAGCCGTCATGGAAATTATCCTGCACGCAAGCATGAATCCTTGCCCGCCGATGGTTGTCGGTGTCGGTATCGGCGGCACCATGGACAGAGCCGCGCTGTTGTCGAAAAAGGCTTTGACGCGTTCAATCGACGAGCGCAATCCCATGCCCGAATACGCACAGCTTGAGCAGGAACTTCTCGACATGATTAACGCAACGGGTATCGGACCGCAACTCGGCGGCACGACTTCGGCTTTGGCGGTCAACGTCGAGTGGGGACCGACGCACATTGCGGGCTTGCCCGTCGCCGTGACAATTTGCTGTCACGCAATGCGTCACTCGCACCGCGTGCTGTGATCGTGTTACTTTTCTTTGTCGGCGCCAAAGAAAAGTAACCAAAAGAAAGGCGCTTTGACCCGGAATTTTCGCATCACGCGAAAAACTCCGGGCGGTCGCACGTCCTGTGCGACCGTGTATTCGCTTCGACTTGCGTCATCACAAGCGTAAAAAATTTTTTCAAGGGAGAGTTGATAGAATGGCCGAAAGTATCAAAATTACGACGCCGTTCACCGAGGAAATGTCGCGCAAACTCAAAGCGGGCGACTCCGTCCTTATCACCGGCACGATTATCAGTGCCCGTGACGCCGCGCATAAAGTCATGACGGAGGCACTTGCTCGCGGCGAAAAATTGCCCGTCGACTGGACGAATCAAATCGTCTACTACCTGGGTCCGACACCTGCAAAACCGGGCGACCCGATTGGTTCCTGCGGTCCGACGACTTCGGGCAGAATGGACGCTTACACCCCGACGATGCTTGACCAAGGCATTAAAGGCATGGTCGGCAAAGGTTCGCGCACGAAAGAAGTCGTCGAGTCCATGAAGAAAAACGGCGCAACTTACTTCGCGGCTGTCGGCGGCGCGGCGGCTTTGATTGCCAAGTCCGTCAAAAAGTACACCGTGCTTGCGTATCCCGAACTCGGTCCGGAAGCGGTCGCGGCTCTTGAAGTCGTCGACTTCCCCGCGATTGTCGTCATCGATTGCGAAGGCAACAATTTCTACGAGATCGGGCAAAAAGATTACCGTCACTTCGACATCAATCAGATCTAGGGATTAGGGAGTAGAACGAGGGATTAGGCTGACAACCTGGTTCTGCTCCTTGGTTCTAGTCCCTTACAAACCACAAGGAGGCTGCAAATGTTCCACACAACTTTTTACCTGCGGCGTCTGCACTCGCTGTGCGGCTTGGTCGTCTTGGGTCTTGTGCTGTTTGAACACATCTTCACGAACTCAATGGCGATTCTCGGTCCGCAAGGCTTAAACACCGCGCTCGAAATGATGGAGCTTATTCCCAAACCGATATTCATGGGCTTGGAGCTTGGCGGTATCGCAATTCCGCTGCTGTTCCACGGCATTTATGGCATTTACATCGCTATGCAGGCGAACAACAATCCCGGTCGTTTCGGTTATATCCGCAACTGGAATTTCGCACTTCAACGCTGGACGGCTTGGTTTATGGTCGTGTTTTTGATTTGGCACGTCGGCTATCTTCGCGTCTACGTCAAAGGCGTCACCGGCACTCCGATTTCGTTTGAGCTGTTGCAAAACTTTTTCCAAAACCCGATTGTCGTCGTGTTGTACGTCCTGGGCATGTGGGCGGCAATTTTCCATTTCTGCAACGGCATTACGACTTTCTGCATGACATGGGGCATCACCAAAGGTCCGCGTGCGCAAAACGTCATCAGCTACATCAGCATGGGTCTTTGCGCGCTTTTGTGCCTGATTACTGTCGTCTTCATGGGCAGCTACTTCATGTATTGACGCTCGGTTGACAAAATCTGTTTGGGAGATTCGGTTATGGCGAAAGATATGACTAAGAAACAAATTATAATCGTCGGCGGCGGCATATCGGGCTTGCTCGCGACGATTAAGGTTTGCGAACTCGGCGGCGAAGTCTTGCTGTTCAGCTACTGCCCCGTCAAACGTTCGCACTCCCTGTGCGCGCAGGGCGGCATTAACGCCTGCATGGACACCAAAGGCGAACACGACAGCATTTACGAACACTTCGACGATACGGTTTACGGCGGCGACTTTCTTGCCGACCAAATCGCCGTCAAAGGCATGGTTGAAGCCGCGCCGAAGCTGATTAAAATGTTCGACCGCATGGGCGTTCCGTTCACGCGCACACCCGAAGGCGTTTTGGACTTGCGCAACTTCGGCGGTCAGAAAAACAAACGCACCTGCTTTGCGGGTTCGACGACGGGTCAACAAATTCTTTACGCGTTGGACGAACAGGTTCGCCGCTGGGAAGTCAAAGGTTCCGTCAAAAAATTCGAGTTCTGGGAGTTCGTCAAGATCATCAAAAATCGCGAAGGCATCTGCCGCGGTATCGTCGCGCAGAGCATGAACACCATGGAAATTCGCGCCTTCCGTGCCGACACGGTCATTTTGGCGACGGGCGGCCCCGGTCAAGTTTTCGGACGTTGCACGGCGTCGACAATCTGCAACGGCTCGGCAGTTTCGGCGGTTTATCAGCAAGGCGCGGAGATTGCAAACCCCGAATTTATTCAAATTCACCCGACGGCAATTCCCGGCTCCGACAAAAACCGTTTGATGTCGGAAGCTTGCCGCGGTGAAGGCGGACGCGTTTGGGTGTGGCGTGAAAATCCGCAAACGCACGAAAAAGAGCGTTGGTACTTCCTCGAAGACATGTATCCCGCTTACGGCAACTTGGTTCCGCGTGACGTGGCAAGCCGTGCGATTTACAAAGTCTGCGAACACATGAAACTCGGCATCAACGGCGAACACCGCGTTTATCTCGACCTGTCGCACATTGACGGCGATTATCTGTTGCGCAAACTCGGCGGCATTTTGGAAATGTACAGCGAATTCGTCGGCAAAGACCCGCGTGAAGTCCCGATGGAAATTTTCCCCAGCGTGCACTACTCGATGGGCGGCATTTGGGTTGACAGATTGCACAACACGAATATTCCCGGCTTAATGGCGTCGGGCGAATGCGACTACCAATATCACGGCGCAAACCGTCTCGGTGCGAATTCGCTTTTGAGCGCGGCTTATTCCGGCACGGTCAGCGGCCCCGAAGCAATGAAGTGGGCGAAAACCGGCAACAAAGGTTCCGAACTCACCGACAACGAACTCGAAGCGGCGCGGCAGGAAGTCCAAAACGAATACGATAAGATTTTGCAGATGAACGGCTCCGAAAACGCGCACAAGTTGCATCACGAAATGGGCGACCTCATGTACAAATACGTCGCAATCGAGCGCGACAACAACGGTCTTGACGCCTGTCTCGTCGAACTCAAAAAGATTCTCAAGCGTTGGGACGACATCGGCATTACCGACCGCGGCAACGTCGCCAATCAGGAAGCAATGTTCGTTCGTCAACTGCGCAACATGATTCTTTACGCAATGGCTATCACCAAGGGTGCCCGTTGCCGCGACGAATCACGCGGTGCACACGCGAAAATCGTCCTCGAAAACGGCAAGCAAAAGCATGACGCGGACGGCGAACTCGTTTTCATGGGACGCGACGACAAAAACTTCATGCGCGTCACAATCGTCAACTACGACACCAAAACCGAAGAGCCGATTGTCACTTACCGCGAATTCGATCACTCGCTGATTAAGCCGCGTGCTCGCAACTACGCCGTCGCGAAGAAAGAGTAAAGGAGCGTTTGCCATGGCTGATAAAGTCAGATTCATTATCGAGCGGCAGGACGGCCCCAACGAAAAGCCTTACACGCAGGAATTCGACGTTGATTATCGTCCCGGGCTGAACGTCGTTGCCGCGCTCATGGAGATTCAAAAAAATCCCGTCACCGTCGACGGCAAGAAAGTTCCGCCCGTCGTGTGGGAGTGCAACTGCCTCGAAAAAGTTTGCGGCGCGTGCATGATGGTTATCAACGGCATGGCGCGTCAAGCTTGCTGTGCGCTCGTCGACGAAATTCAACAGCCGATTAAACTTCAACCTGCGCGGACGTTCCCCGTCATTCGCGACCTGCTGATTGACCGTTCACGCATGTTTGAGGCACTCAAGAAAATTCAAGGTTGGGTTGAACTCGACGGCTCGTGGGATGTCAAAGACGCGCCGATTCAAAATCCGTACACCGCCGCGACCGCTTACGAAATTTCGCACTGCATGACTTGCGGCTGTTGTCTGGAAGCTTGCCCGAACGTCGGACCGCAGTCGGACTTCATCGGTCCTGCGCCGACGGTTCAGGCGTATCTGTTCAATCTGCACCCGCTCGGAAAATTCGACGCGCCCAAACGTCTCAACGCGCTCATGGAAAAAGGCGGCATCACCAGTTGCGGCAACAGCCAAAACTGCGTCGAAGTTTGCCCGAAGTCAATCAAGCTCACGACGTACCTTGCGCAACTCAACCGCGACGTGAATATTCAAGCGTTGAAAAATATCTTCGACAACTGAACGCGTCACACGCGAAAAAATTGCCCCGCCGATTGTTCGACGGGGTTTTTTAACGATGTTTTCATGTGACGCGACGATTATATTTTCGGAAACATGTTCGACGAAATTTTTCGGGAGGCGATTCGCATGAAAGAACTGCTCAAAATTTTCGGGCAAGCATTGCTCGGCAGTCGCATGAAGGAATTCAATCGACTCAAAGCTATGCGCGACGAATTTCGCGGCTACAGCGATCAAAAGCTGATTGACATTTGCAGGCACAACGACGGCGTCACGCGCAGAATTGCGGTTTCCGTCCTGAAAGAACGTCGCTGAACGTTGCTTTCTTTCGGCGCAACCGTTATCATTACGCATTACGAATTGCGCATTACGCATTAAAAAAAATTCCCCGTCGACAAACTCGGCGGGGTGATTTTTTGTGGGGGGGTATTTTGTTGTGTTAAAGTCGTTTACGGCTCAAAGTCTCGGTGCGTGCCGACGACCAACGTGCGTCCGTCGCGAAGACCTCTTGCCGTCGAGGAGGGGGTTTCGGTCATCAAATAAATTTATCGAACGCGTAGACGATTGCCAGACCGACTGCCAAGGCGCAGGCGAAAATTCCCACGCTCATGACGAGGACACCGTCGTCGAAGAGTTTCTTCATGTTCAAACGCCTCCTGTCAAACAGCTCCAATCCGTTGGAACGAGGCGCAGTATAGCACGGGCGAATTCGTTCGTCCATAAGCAATTGATATTGTTTCGTGTCGCGTTTGTTATTGTTTGCTTGTGTTTACATGTTGACAGAAAAAATTTTCAGTATTAAAACATTCGTAAACGAAAATTTTTTTGCAAGGAGGACGCGCAATGAACGGTTTAATGAGTTTAGCTTTTTTGATCGCGCTGTTGGCAAGCGGATACTTTTTGGTTCGTTTCATCATCGCGAAGGTGCGCAAGCAACCGACGGATTCGTTCAAGAAAAAATTAATTGCGTCGGTAATTGCCACGGTGGTCACTCTTGTCGGCTTTAATGTGACGCGCTCACCTGAACAAATAGCGGCTCACAACGAAAAAGTCGAAGCAGAACGAAAAGCTACCGAAGAGAAAAAACTCGCCGACGAAAAAGCCGCTGAAGAGAAACGTCTCGCCGAGCAAAAGACCGCCGAACAGAAAGCGCAAGAAGAAGCCCGCAAACAAGCTGAGCGCGAAGCAGTCGAGGAACGTCGCCGTCAAGAACAAGCCGCACAAATTGTTGCCGAACAGGACGCTTTCCAAAACTGGGAATCGAAGATAAATACCGGCATAAGTGCGGTCGATGACCATTGGGAAAATCTTTGGCAATACACTTTGAACAGCGCGTCAAACGGAGCCATGGACGCCCAAACGGTATTTCAAAATTTGCGCGAGCTGGAGCACAAGCTTATCGATGACGAAATGATTTTCCAAAATGCGACCGTCCCGCAAGAAATGTCCCAGTCACATGCAACAAAAATGAACGCCATCCGACAAGGTTTTGCCTCGTGGGCGAAATTGCGCAGAAAAGGTTGCGAAAATTTTAGACTTGCTTTTGGCACAGGCAACATCACGCCGCAAGTTATGCAGGAATCCGTCAATACAATCAATCAGGCGGATGCGTTCATGTTGAAAAGTACAGCCGACCTCGTGGATTTGGAGAACGAAATAAACAGTCATTAAGCTGAAACGCAAACGAAAAAACCCCGTCGACAAACTCGGCGGGCAAGCGTGACGCTTGACCCAACTGGAGCTATCCGCAACGTTATCGGCAACAAAAAATCCCCGTCGACAAACTCGGCGGGGAAATTTTTTTACGGCTCGGAGTCGGTTTGCTTGTGTTTGCGAACGGCGAATTTGAGCGGCGTGCCTTCGAAGCCGAAACTTTCGCGCAGTCGGTTTTCGATAAAACGCAGGTACGAAAAATGCATCAATTCCGGCTCGTTGACGAAAAGAATAAATCGCGGCGGGCGAATGTCGGCTTGCGTCACGAAGAAAATTTTCGCGGACTTGCCTTTTTTCGACGGCGGCGGATTGACGGCAACCGCGTCGCGAATCAATTCGTTGAGCACGCTCGTTTGAATGCGCATTGATTGTTGTTCGGCGACGAATTTAACCAGCTCGGTCACACGGTCGACGCGCTGTCCCGTCAAGGCACTCACATACACGACGGGCGCATACTGCAAAAATCCAAGCCGTTCGCGCAGGTCGTCGGTGAAACGGTTCGTCGAACGGTCGTGCTTGTTCGGGAAAATGTCCCACTTGTTGACGACGATAACGCAACCTTTGCCCGAATCGTGCGCGTAGCCCGCGATTTTTTTGTCCTGTTCGGTGACGCCGACGGGAGCCTCAATCAGCATCAAGACGACATCGGCGCGGTCAATCGCACGCAAAGATCGAATCACGCTGTAACGTTCGACGGGCTCATCGATTTTGGACTTGCGCCTCATGCCCGCCGTGTCAATCAGCGTGAATTTCGTGCCGTCCGCGAAAAAATGCGTGTCGATTGCGTCGCGGGTGGTGCCGGGCACGTCGCTGACGATAACGCGCTCTTCGCCGAGCATTGCGTTGACCAGCGAAGATTTTCCGACGTTGGGTCGCCCGATAACGGCAATTCGGATTTCGTCATCGTCGCGGGCTTCGTCTTCGGTCGACGGGAAATTTTTAACGACGGCGTCGAGCAGGTCGCCCAAATTGAGCGCGTTGCTTGCCGAAATGCCAATCGGTTCGCCCAAGCCGAGATTGTAAAACTCGAAAATATCGTTCGCCTGCCGCACGTCGTCGATTTTGTTCACGGCAAGAACAATCGGCTTGTCGGAAGTGCGCAGGAATTTGGCAACGGCCTCGTCGTCGGCAGTCAAGCCAGCACGTCCGTCCGCGACGAAAATTATCACGTCCGCTTCGTCGGCGGCGATTTTGGCTTGCGTGCGAATTTGCGTCAACATTTTGTCGGCGGATTTGATTTCAATGCCGCCCGTGTCGACAAGCGTGAATTCGCGGTTGAGCCAGACGGCGTCCATGTAAATTCGGTCGCGGGTGACGCCCGCCATGTCGTCGACAATCGAAAGTCGCCGCTTGCCAATTTGGTTAAACAGAGTTGACTTGCCGACATTGGGTCGCCCGACGACGGCAACAATCGGTTTGCTCATTGAATCAGTCCTTTCAGCGACAGCGCGGTTGTGACTAATTGAGCGTTGTCGCTTCGATTGAATTCATTTATTTGGTTAATCGCCTCGTTGCCGAAACGTTATCATTACGCATTACGCATTGCGAATTACGCATTGCATTTCTGCGCCGTCGTGAATCGGCAAGACTTTTGCGGGTGCAAAAATTTTTCGCAGGTCGTCAACAGTCACGTCGTCGAGGAAAATTTCTTCGCCCGACTTGAGCGCGGTTGACGGGATTAAAATCAAGTCGCGGTTGCCGTCCAAAGTTTTCAGCGCGTCGATAATGTCGCCGCCCGTGAGTAAGCCCGACACGTTCACGCGTTCGCCGAAAAATTTGTTCGCGACGGGCACAATCCGCACGTTCACCATGTCGGCGGTCAACGTCTTGAAAACTTTGGCAATCGACGTGCCGCAAACAACGTCAACAAAACTTGTCCCGTGTCCCTTACAACTTGTCCCTTCAAACTCGTCGACGAAATTGCGCGTCATGCCGATACCGTTTTCGATCTGCGGAAAGTCGTCGTAAAACTCTGCGGGCGGAAATTCGCGTTCAGCCAAGAAATAAAATTCGTCGCCCAAATAAACGAAAGTTCGACCCGTCTCGGCACGGGATTTTTTTTGGTAACGTTCGACCTGCGCGATGACTTCGGCGGCGGAATTTTTGTCGAATTGCTTGAGCGGAAATTTGTCGCGGCGGTGACGGGTGACGCCGACGGGCACAATCGCCAAACTTTGCGCGTGCGGTCGACGTTTCAAAATCTGCGCGATAGTGAAGTCAAGCTCCGCGCCGTCGTTCAAGTCTTTGCACAGGACAACCTGCGTGTGATATTCGACGCCCGCCCGTTCGAGTTCGTCGAGTTGCTCGTTGATTTTCGCTCCGTGAGGCGTCCGAAGAATTTTTGCGCGAAGTTCGGGATTCATTGCGTGCACCGACACGAACAGCGGCGACAGGTGAAATTGCTTGATTCGGCGGAAATCTTTCGGCGTCAAATTCGTCAACGTGATGAAGTTGCCGAACAGAAAACTCAAGCGATAATCGTCGTCTTTGACCGACAAAGTTTCGCGCATGTTCGGGGCAATCATGTCGACGAAGCAAAAGACGCAGTGATTTTTGCACCGCCGCACACCGTCGAAAACCGCCGACGAAAACTCCGCGCCAAGTTCCTCGTCAACGTCCTTGTCGAAGGCAACGACTTCGCGCTGACCGTCCGCGTGCTCAATCAAAAGTTCGATGTCCTCTTCGGCAAGCTGGAAACTCAAATCAATTATGTCGGTCGGCTTGTGACCGTTGACCGCCAAAATTTTGTCGCCCGCCGCAAGTTCGAGTTCTTCCGCCAAGCTGCCCGCCGCGACGTTGCTGATTGTGCCGTTCAAAAAAAAATCCCTCCGTTTTTGGAAGGATTGTAATTCATTACGCGTTGAGTTTCAAGCTTGCAACCGTTACCGACAACCGAAATTAAGGCCGTCATGGATGACGGCCGCCCGCAGTTGATACAGGATGTATCACCTGCGGGCTGTTTTCTTTGGTTACTTTCTTTTGCGCCAAAAGAAAGTAACATTCACGCCTTGACGACGCCGATTCGCTGTTTGATGTGCGTGCCACTTGCGATTTCGTCGACCATGGCGACGGCAAAATCGGCGTAACTGATGACGCTTTCGCCCGCCGCGTTGAAAATCAATTCTTCGCCGCCGACGAGATATTTGCCCGTGCGTTCGCCGTCCGCTTGAAAATCACACGCGGGGCTGACAAACGTCCAGTTCACGTCGTCGCGCTTGCGAAGTTCGTCAAGTTCGTTTGCCATTGCGTTGGCAAGCGGCTTAAAAGCGTCCGGAAATTCGGGCGTCGTGAACAGCTGAATTTTGTGCTCCGCGTCGACGTAAAGACTGCCCGCGCCGCCGACAATCAAAAGCCGCGTGTCCGAGCCGCTCAAAATGTCGCACAGGTGTTGACTTGTCGTCGTGTGAAGCGGCAGAGTTTCGGGCGTGAACGTGCCGAAAGCGTCGACAACCGCGTCGAAACCTTTCAAGTCGTCCGCCGTCAAGTTCATGATGTCTTTAACGACGATGTGTTTCGCGCCGTCGACAACCTGACCTTTGCGACGAACAAAAGCCGTGACCTCGAAGCCGCGGTTTGTCGCCTCCGCGACGATTTTTCTGCCTGCCTTGCCCGTTGCTGCTACAACTGCGATTTTCATTTTGATAGCCTCCCAAAGTTTTGCCGTCATGATATTTTTTGCGTGTAAAAACAAGTAGGCACCTTTTTATAACCGTTTGAGTTTTCTTGAGTTGCGAATTAAAATTTTATCGGGTGATAAAAAATAGTAAGCAAAAAAGAATTGCCGGCTTGTCCTGTAGCGACGACTTTGAGTTTGATAAACAGCAAATGGAAAGTATTTATCTTGCAAAAGCTGACGGAGCGACCTTGGCGATACAATGAACTGAAAAAATCAATCGCAGGGATAAGCCAAAAAGTTTTGACAGACAGTTTACGTTCGCTGGAGACTGACGGATTGGTTCGGCGAAAAGTCTTCAACGAAAAGCCGCCGCACGTAGAATATTCGCTGACAAAATTGGGCGAGGAGTTTAAATCGATACTCAATGAGCTCTACAATTTCGGCGAGTATTACAAGGAACATATGCCGGAGGAGGGGACAACGTGACTTGTCAACGCCTCACAACCTGTGCGCCGCGAGTGTCGACGTTCAAAATCAAAGCTTTTGATTCGACGCCGTGAGTTTTGAACGCCGCGACCATTGCCGCCGCGATTTCGTCTTCGTGCCCGTGCTTTGCCGACGTGAACGCGATTAAGCAGGAACCTGCGCCCGAAATTGCCGCGCCGAGTGCTCCGGCTTTTCGTGCCGCGTCGAAAACTTCCGTCATGCCGGGCACGAGTTTTTTGCGATACGGTTGGTGAATCGCGTCGTCGAAGGCAAGCGGCAAAAGTTCTTCGCGACCTTCGACCAACGCGGCGACCAACATTGACGCACGGCTGATGTTGAAAATTGCATCGGCACGCGAAACTTTCTGCGGCAAAACTTTTCGCGCAAGTTTCGTCGACAACTCGAAATCGGGAACGGCGACGACGAGTTTCAGCTTGATTCGCGGTCGGAACGAAAACGTTTGAACTTCGCCGCCGTCCATAACGCTGACCGTGAAGTTGCCGAAAATCGCGGGCGCGACGTTGTCGGGGTGACCTTCAAGCTCTGTGGCGAGTTTCAAAAGTTCATTGCGGTTGAGCGGTGCGCCAACAATCGCGTTGGCAGCCGTCAAGCCCGCGACAATCGCCGTGGAACTGGAACCGAGCCCGCGAGACAGCGGCACGTGATTTTTCATGCGGATAATCGCGCCTTTGAATTCGTTGTGACCCGTCACGTCCAAAAGTTTTTTGACTGCCTGCCAAGCGAGATTTTTTCGACCGCGGGGAACTTTGTCGGCACCTTCGCCCGAAGCCTCGACGATAACTTTCGACGCACGAATCAACGTCAAGTCCAAATAATTATAAATCGTCGTCGCCAACCCCAAACAGTCAAAGCCGGGGCCGCAATTCGCCGACGTGCCGGGCACGCGCACCGTCACGCGATTTCTGTCGGAAAAATTTTTCTTCATGACCGTCACTCGACGCGAATCACGTTGAAGATTTCGTCGACGACCGACAGGCACTTCAACGCCGCTTCCGCCTCCAGAATATTTTTGTGCTTGACGGCGTGCGTGATAACGACAATTTCGACGTGCGCATCAAGATTCGCCTTCGTCTGCACGACGGATTTCAAGCTCACGTCAACGTTGCCGAAAGTCGTCGCGATTTTGCCGAGGACGCCGGGCTTGTCGTCGACAAGCAGACGAATGTAATAACTCGACACGGTTTCTTCGACGGGGCAAATTTGACGGTGATGGTAGCACGTGCAACCGAAACGTCCCGCCGCGCCGCGTTGAAGTCCGCGAGCAATTTCGATTATGTCGCTGACAACCGCCGACGCCGTGGGTTTGCCTGCGCCGGGTCCGAAAAACATTGCCTCTTCAATCGGGTAGCCGCGCACGAAAATCGCGTTCAAAACTCCGTTGACCGCAGCGAGCGGGTGATCTTTCGCCAAAAAGACGGGATTGACGCGCACGTCGACGCCGAGATCTGTATCGCGTCCGACGGCAAGAAGTTTCACGACGTAACCGAGATTCGCGGCGTATTGAATATCTTCGGGCGTGATTTTCGTGATGCCTTCGACGGAAACGTCCTCGAATTTGACACGGCTGTTGAACGCAATCGACGCAAGAATCGCGATTTTTCGGGCAGCGTCTTTGCCTTCAACGTCGGCTTCGGGGTTGCGTTCGGCGTAACCGTGCGCCTGCGCTTCCTTGAGCACCGTGTCGTAATCGGCGCCGTCTTCGGCCATTTTGGTGAGCATGTAATTGGTCGTGCCGTTGACGATACCCAAAATTTCGGTGATTTTGTTCGCGGTCAACGAGCGTTTCAGCGGCATGATAATCGGAATTGCTCCGCCGACAGCCGCCTCGAACAGGAAATCGATTTGATGAGCTTCCGCCGCGTCAAAAAGGTCGTGCCCGAATTGCGCGACGACATCTTTATTCGCGGTGACGACGTGCTTGCCGTGCGCCATTGCGTCCAAGATAAATTCTTTCGCGGGTTTGACGCCGCCCATGAGTTCGACGACGATTTTAATTTCGGGGTCGTTCAAAATGTCGTTGTAATTGCTTGTGGCGGGCAGTCCGCGTTCGTGAAGACCGTCAATTTCCCGCGGCAGGACGAGAATATTTTTTATCTCAAGCGCGGTGTTCGCCCGTTGCGCGATAATGTCGCGGTTGTTCTGCAAAACTTCGATGACGGAGCCGCCGATTGTGCCCGCGCCGAGCAAGCCGATTTTCGTGACGTTGTCCATGTGATAGTTGCCTCCTTAAGATTGATTGTCAAATGGTGATTCGCTTGCCGCCGCGATTTTCCTGCAAGGGAGCGTTGAGCTTTGAGCTTTTAGCTTTCAGGACGCGACGTTTCGACAACCGGCCACTTTAAAAGTGGCGGAACAATTGGTGTTCCCCGTGACGTTTTAGTAACCGCGACGTTTCGACTACAGCGACGTTTCGACGACCGCTAAGTTTAGACGACCGCGACGTTTTGACGCCCGCGAAGTTTAGACGACAGCGACGTTTCGACGACCGCTAAGTTTAGACGACCGCGACGTTTTGACGCCCGCGACGTTTCGACAACAGCGAAGTTTCGACGCCCGCGAAGTTTCGACGACTGCGAAGTTTTGACGACAGCGACGTTTTCGCAACAAAAAAGCCCTTCGCAACGAAAGCGGGGCTGTTGACGGTCGGTTACCGTTGTTGTCGGCAACGTAACAATTCCTAATTCCAAATTTCAAATTCCTAATTGCAGTTTCACGCGGTCAAAATTTTGGACAGGTCGTCGACGAGCGAATTTATCTGTCGAAATTTGAGCTTGTAACTGACGCGGTTGGCAATCAGCCGAGCCGTCGCGTCCATAATCGACGTAATTTCTTCGAGGTTGTTTTCGCGCAAGGTCGTGCCCGTTTCGACGATGTCAACAATACTTTCGGACATGCCGATTATCGGGGCAAGTTCAATCGAGCCGTTGAGTTTGATATACTCCATTTGCATGCCGTGCGCGACGAAAAATCTTTCGGCAAGACGCGGAAATTTCGTGGCAACGCGGGTGTGCGCGTAATCTTCGAGCCGCGGACGTTTCTTGTCTTTTGGAACCGCCATCATCAAATGACAGCGACCGAAGCCCAAATCAAGCAGTTCGTAAACGTCTTTGCCCGCCTCGTCGATAACGTCTTTGCCGACGACGCCGAGGTCAGCCGCGCCGTATTCGACATAAGTCGGCACGTCGGCGGTTTTCGTGATGATAAATTTCAAGCGCGCCCGTTCGTTGGCAATGATGAGTTTGCGGGATTTTTCGTGAAGACCGTCGGTTTGCCTGCCGATTTTGGCGAGCAAGTCCGTCGACAAGCCGAAAAGTTTACCTTTGGGAAGCGCAATCGTCAAAAAATCTGTGTCGTGCAAAATGTTCCCTCCAATCGCGCAGAATTTTATAACGGGCGTTGTTACTTGTCAAACGTCGCAAATTTTTCTTGAATAATCCGCGGCGTTTATGGTATTATTCATGCGGGAGGGATTGACATGCAAGTTAAGTACGAAACGAAGATGACGGCCGTCGGCAAGGACGCGCCGACTTATCTGTCGAGCAACAGCAGTTTCATTTTGATCAACGAAAAAATTCGCCCGGCGTTGGCGGACATGGTCGTCGAGCACACCGTCGTTGAGCTGACTGCCGACATCGTCCCCGGCGACAAACTCAAAGTCGGCAAAAGCGAATTCGAGGTTGTCACCGTCGGCGACGCGGTCAACAAAAACCTGCGCGAGGAAGGTCACTGCACAATCGTCGTCAATGCGGTTGCGACAATGCCCGGTCAAATCGCCGTCAAAGGTGTGCGCCCGCCGCGTCTGCGTTTCGGCAACGAGATTGTATTCTACGTCGAATAAAAGCAATGTGGAATGTGTAATTGGGAATTTGAAATGTCGACGCGACTTCAATTCCAAATTCCTAATTCCTAACTCCAAATTAAAAAACGCCCCCGTTGAACGCGAGGGCTTTTTTCGTGCGCGAAACTTCAAAACAACGTCGGTTGAACTTCGATTGACGAAACGAATTCCGCAAGCATTGAAGGTGTCAAACGGTCACTTAAATTCAAGCGTCGTTCGGTTTGTTTCAAGTCCGCGAATTGAATTGCCGTCGTGATTTTCGCGAAGTCGATTCGTTCGAGAATTTTTTTCGTGTACGGGCGTTTTGCGTCGAGGAAAGCCGTCGCCGTCAAAAATTCTTGCACGGGTGACGAATTCAAAAACAACATTGCCGTATAAGCCGCCGCGAAATTTTCAAAGCCGACGAAATATGTGGTGTCGTCCGTCATGACGGGCTTGCCGTCGTGCGAAAAAATCAGCGCGAACAACGGCGTCTTATAAAAACCACTCACGACTACTTTGTATTTCGCGAACGAGTAATCGCCGACGCCGAACACTGAAAATTTCGGTCTGCCGCGATAAATCGAACTTCGTCGCTTCGTAAAAATTTCTTCGTGTCGATTTAAATAGCTCCACGCTTTCGGAAAGTCGGCTTCAATATGCGAAGTGTCTTCGTTTACGCGTCGTTGAGTGACGAGCAAGCGTTTCGGAAAGTCGGTGATGACGGCGCGCTTGATTGAACTGCTTTTAATCAGCGGGAAAATCAATTCGTCTTCGATGTCGACGACTTCGCCCGCGCCGTTTTGAAAGTGCCCGTTCGCAATGGTCAACTCCAAAACTTTCGCGCAGTCATGCTTGATGCCCTGTCGCCACTCGAAACAACATTTGCCCGCGAAGTCAAGTTCCGAGCCGTGCAAAAAATCTGCGTCGCAAGTCAAAATATTTTTCGCGTCGTCGGGATTTGTCAACGAAAAAATTTTGCACACGTTTGACGAAAGATTTTCGGCGGTCAACTTGACGAGCAACAGGCAGGCACTTGCGTTTATCCCGAAAACTTTTGCGGCATCGAACTCGAAAATTTCGCAGGCGGAAAAATTTATGTCAACGCGTCGCAGTTCCTTAAAAACGTTTCGCGCCGTCGAAGTTTTGCACAGCGCGGCAACCGTCGTCGAAGTGTCCCGGCAAGCGTTGATGATTTTGAGCAAGATATATTCGCAGATGTCGAAGTTGGCGGCACCCGTCAGCGCGTCGAGACCGTTGAAGCGTTTGAAATTGCTTTTCGGCGGCAAGTTAGCGGAATTGAGCTTTGACAACGTTTCATTGTTCACCCACGGCGGATTTCCAATCACGAGCAGATTATCTTTCGGCAACGCGCTCAAGTCGAAGTCAAAAAAATTCGCGTTGACAATCTTGACGCGTTCGTCGATCAAGTTTTCCGCGCAGGTTTTGCAATGAGCGGGATTGATTTCGATGCCAAAATATTTTTCGGCGTCAAACTCAAGTGAAGCCCGCAAAAAATTTCCGACACCGCATGTCGGTTCCAAAACCGTCGAAGGCTTTACGTTGCGTTCGACTTTCAGGAAGCGGCAAATTTTGGCGGCGAATTCAAGCGGCGTCTGATAGTCTCCGAATTCACGCTTGCCAATCATAATTCGTGACTCCCGCGACGGAATTGCTCAAAGAAATTGCCCGCGAATACTGTAACCGCCACTGCAGAGCGTTGCTTATCGTCAAATAACCTTGCGACAGCTCGTTCGACAGAATTTCTTCGGCAAGGCGATTAAGCGTAATTTCGTCGCCCGGCAAATTTTTATCGCGCAGGAAACCGACAATGTCATCCGTGTTCGCGCCGTCGTCAATCATTTCGCGCAGGCGTTTCGTCGTCGTGAAATCGCCCGTGCGGTGTTTTTCAACGAAGGCGCAGTGAACGAATTGCAACGTGCATTTGTCCGCCGAATCGTGCTTGTCGTAAACAAAAATCAGCAGATTGTAACCCAAGCCGAAAACTTTTTGCCGCGCACTCTCGAAAGGACAGCTCGATTGAGGTTGCGTGACGGAAGTAACTTTTATGTCGGTCGCTATGTGTTCGTCGGGCAAATCAATTCCTCGTGCGCTGTTGCCGACGGTCAAAGTGTATCGTGCGCAAAGATAATTTTGAAATTCGTGCTCGACGTAAGTGCCGACGGCTTTTCCGTCCGTGACGCCGATTAGATCGCGGTGATTTTTTTTCGCCATCGTTTCGCAGAAAATTTTTGCCGCCGCGATTAAATTTTCGATTGTCAAAGTCGGTTTCAAACTTAAATCACCTCAGAAAAGGCCGCTGATAACTCCGTCGGGTGTGATGTCGATCTTTTCGGCGGCGGGACGTTTCGGCAAGCCCGGCATCGTCAAAATCGCGCCGAGCAACACGACGATAAAGCCCGCGCCTGCAGAAATTTTCAGTTCGCGGACAGTGACGCGGAAATTTGTCGGGCGACCGAGTTTCGTCGCGTCGTCGCTCAACGAGTACTGCGTCTTTGCAATGCAAATCGGAAGTTTGCCGAAACCGCGCCGTTCAATATCGGCAAGCTGTTTCTTCGCGGCGGCGGTGAAGTCAACTCCGTCCGCGCCGTAAATTTTCGTGGCGACGGCAGAAATTTTTTCGGCAACGGTCAAATCGTCCGCGTAAGTGAATTTGAAATTCTTCGCGTCGGTGAAACTTGATTCGACGGCTTTGGCAAGTTCGACGCCGCCCGCGCCACCTTCGGCAAAAACTTTCGAGCGGGCAAATTTGACGCCGTGAGCCGCGCAGATTTTTTCGACGGCAGAAATTTCGTCGTCGGTGTCGGTCGGGAAGTCGTTAAGCGCGACAATCGCGGGCAGTCCGAAGCCTTGAACGTTTTCGATGTGCTTTTCGAGGTTGGCAAGTCCGCGTTCGACAGCAGCAACGTTCGGTTCGGAAAGATTTTTCTTGTCAACGCCGCCGTGCATTTTGAGCGCACGAATCGTGGCGACGATAACCACCGCGTCGGGGCGAAGTCCGCTCAACCGACATTTGATGTCAAGGAATTTTTCCGCGCCGAGGTCTGCACCGAAACCGGCTTCCGTGACGACAACGTCGGCAAGTTTCAACGCGTATTTCGTCGCGGTGACGCTGTTGCAACCGTGCGCAATGTTCGCGAAAGGACCGCCGTGAATCAACGCGGGCGTGCCTTCAAGCGTCTGAACCAAATTCGGCTTAATCGCGTCTTTGAGCAACAGCGCAAGTGAACCCGTGACTTTAAGGTCGTCCGCCGTGACAATTTCGCCGTCGACGGTGTACGCGACGATAATTTTTCCGAGCCGCGACTTCAAGTCGGCAAAATCGTTCGCCAGGCAAAGAATCGCCATCATTTCGGAAGCGACGGTTATGTCGAAGCCCGTTTCACGCGGGACACCGTTCGACTTGCCGCCGAGACCGACAATCACGTTGCGGAGCGCACGGTCGTTCAAGTCAAGCACGCGTTTCCACACGACACGCCGGCTGTCGATTTTGAGTTCGTTGCCCTGCTGAAGATGATTGTCAACCATCGCCGCAAGCAGATTGTGCGCCGTCGTCAACGCGTGAAAGTCGCCCGTGAAGTGCAAGTTGATGTCTTCCATCGGGACAACCTGCGCGTAGCCGCCGCCCGCCGCGCCGCATTTGATGCCGAAGCAAGGACCGAGACTTGGCTCACGGAGCGCGACGCAAACTTTTCGACCGAGTTTTGAAAACGCGTCCGC
>JAFVBP010000234.1 GCA_017479925.1 Selenomonadaceae bacterium
CAAGCGGCGAAAGTTACGTTTACAATCGTACGTCGGCTTCGTGGCAACAAATCTGAAGTTTTCACGGCAACGTTCAAGCGTTATCTCCGCGAACAAAAAAATCCCTCGACCGAAGTCGGGGGATTTTAGTTTACAGGAGTTTTCGGCGCGGCTCGACACTTCCGACGTACAAAGCGCGAATGCTTATGTCGACCGCGTGAACAATCATGCCCGTAGTAAATTCGATTGCCTCGCGAATCGTGCTTTGCGTCTGCCGAATCAGCGTCGGAATGTGGTTGCCGTAACTCAAGACGACTTCGCACGAAATTTTCAAGCCGTGGTCTTCGCCGCCCTTGAACAGGTGTTGAACCGTAATGCTTTTGAGCGTCTTGATGAATTCGCGTGCCTTCAAAATCCGCTCGACGATGCGCTGAACAACTTTGTCGTCGATAATCAATTTGCCGTAGTAGCTGAAGACGGGACGCACGATTGATTTTTCGCCGAGTTTGCGACGCCGCACACGCGATTTTTTGAACAGCGACTGCAACGGGTCAATCAAAAAGCCCGAAAAGTGCGGCTTGAGTTCGATTGTCGGCACGGGGATGATGTGTTTGCCTTCCTTGAGGCGGTGGAATTGCGCTTTGGCGATTTCCGAATGCGACGCGATGTCTTCAATGCGCACAATCAGCTGAATCGACGGCAATTTGAGCGTTTTGGCGATTTTGTGCACCATGTTTTCGGACGTGCCGATAACCAAAATTCTGTGCGGCTGTATGCGTTGAATTGCGTCGCGAACGGCTTCGGCGTGTCCCGGCAAGACGAAAATTGCGCGTCTGACCGCCATGATTCGGCTTTTTTCGGTCTTGGCACTTTCGCCCGCGATAATGTGACCGTCTTTAATCAAAATGCCGTCGTCGATAATGGCGTCGGCTTCGTGTTCGCGTGCGACCTGCAACGCCCGATGACTTTTGCCCGTGCCGCTGGGGCCGACCAATGCAATCACGTCCAACTTAATCACATCCCCGAAGTTTCAAGCTGTAAAAATTCTTCGACGCAACGTTTCGCCTCAAGATATTTTTGTTGCACCTGCGGATTGGAAAATTCAACGTCCATTAACTGTTGCAGATAACCTTGCTCAATCGCTCGACGACGCGCCGCCGCAGTTTTCAGCCCGAAACAAAGCGCAATGTGTGCAAGGTGGTAATCGGCAGGCGTCTTGCGTTCGGAGTAGTCCGCCAACTCGTGACGAGGAAACGCCGCCAAAATCGCGTCGGAAATGTCAGTTGCAAGAATTTCGTCGCGACCGACTCCGTAAATCGTTTCCCAAGTGTTCGTCGCTATCGTGCGGAAAATGTCAATTTGATCTGCCTCGCGAATTATGTTGCAGAACAAACGTTCGCGCTCGGTCAAGTCGTCGGGCAATTTAAAATCGCTGTGGTGATAAACCGCTTTTTCCATGACAAGCTTGTCTTCGTCGCTCAGCTCGTCGAAGTTGAGCATAATGTCTTCAATCATGCCGTGTTTAAAAAGCAGGCGCGC
>JAFVBP010000235.1 GCA_017479925.1 Selenomonadaceae bacterium
GCCGTCAAGAAATTTTTGCGTCCGAGCGGGAATTTCGTCCGCGAAAAATATTTCTCAAGTGCCGACATCAACGCGCCGAAATTTTCTTTGGCAGCCTCCGTGTCGAAGGAAAATTGTTGCGACAACTTCCGCGGGTCAATTAACATCAAGCCGAATTTGTTTCGCGTCAACAGTTTGTTCAACAACAGCGATACGACGAACGACAATCCGACGCCCAACCACATTTGCCATTGACCGTAAACGCCCGCGAACATGCCCGCGCTCAGCAAAATCAACAGCAACAGGAACTTCAGCAACGCGCCTAAGTTGAGTCGCTCAATGTAAATGTAATAATTCGCGAACATCAGCACGACGCCCAAAAACAGCGTGAACGGCAGGAAAATTCTTGCGGCAAATACACAGTCCGCGTAAAGAATTTCTTCGCGGTTGACGCCGAACAGTCCCGGCAAAAATTCCGCGAAAATCATCCCGAAAACGATTATCGCAAGTGTCACGGCTATTGTCGACGAAATGCCAAGTCGCATCGTTTTCGTCACGGAATGCAGTGCATTTTCCGCGTGATATTGGCAAATCATCGGTTGCAGGCAATCGACAATGCCCGTGTAAATCGCAATCAGCAACGAGATTAAGTTGATTATGACCGTCACGACAATCAGATAATCTTCACCGAAATTTCGCAACGTGAATTCCGCAAAAATCAGCGGCAACAGTGCCAAACACAGCGTGTCCATCGAGTGATACCAGCTGTAGAAAATGCCCTGCGCGAATTCGCGATTGTTCCAGTAGCGCACGAACTTGAGCTGACATTTCTTCGAGAACAGATACGGCACGTGCCACAGGAAGCTGACCAGGTTGCCGATTGTCGTCGCAATGCCGATACCGACGACGCCGATTTTGTAACCGAGCACAATGTCGAGCACGACGTTGACGATAAACATTGCCGCCGACGCTTGAACGCAAATGTTTTCTTCACCCTCGGCAATGTAAATCGTGTAAAAGTAAATGTTGAGCAAGGCGGGCAACGGCACGAACATCAGCCCGTGATAATATTCCAGCGCGTAAGTCATCAGCTCCGGCGAAATTTTCCACACGGACAGAATCTTTTCGTCGAAGGCGACGAACACAATCGTCAACACGACGCCCAAAGCTACCGAAGCGATAACGCCCATGCCGAAAAGATCGTTGGCTTTGACGCGGTCGTTGTGACCTTTGGCGTACGAAAACATCATCGCCAGCCCGTCCGCAACCATGTAGCTTAAGAAAAATACGAGCGTCATCAGCGGCGAAACGAGCGTCATTGCCGCAACCGCATCTTCGCCGATGAATTGTCCCGCGACAATGTTATCCGTCAATATCAGGACGTAGGAAATTGACATTGACGCCAGCGACGCCACGAAGACCGACCGAAAACGTTTGCCGATAACCGTTTGAGCCACGAGTGTTCCCTCCGCAAATTTTATACGTTCGCGATTATAACACGTTACACAAAAAAAATCCCGCCGATTGTCCGACGGGAAAAATTTTTTTCAGCGCAGTTTCAGTCGCTCAACTTGAGCAACGTGACGTTTGCCGTGCAGTTTTCGACCGTGCCGTCGTTTAAAATAGCAAGCCCGCAGAAATATTTTTTGCCACTGACAGTGCCGCTTGCCGTGCAGTCTTGAATTGTGCCGCTGTTAAAGCCGACGAAGGCGCAGACAAGTTCATCACCGCAGACAGAACCGCTTGCCGTGCAATTTTCAATCGAAGTGCTGTTGCTGCCGACAAGCCCGCCGACAGTTTCGTTGCTACTGACGTTGCCGTTCGCCGCGCAGGTTACAATCGTGCCGCTGTTTGAGCCTGCCAGTCCGCCGACGGTTTTATTGCCGCTGACGGTACCGTTCGCCGAACAATTTGCAATCGCGCCGCCGTTGTAGCCGACGAATCCGCCGACATTGTCAAGACCGCCGACGTTGATTTTCGACAACTTGACGTTCGTAATCTTGCCGTTGTCGACGACGAAGCCGAATAAGCCCGCGCCGTTGTTCGACGAATTGATTCGCAGGTTGCTGATTGTGTGACCGTCACCGTCAAACGTACCGTTGAAGTACTCAATCGGAATGAAGTTTTCGACGATGCTGAGGTCAATATCGTCGACAAGCTTAAACTTTATTCCCGCGTAGTGGTTGTTGTATACAGTGGCGTGCAAGCCAAAATTGCACAGGTCGAGAGCACTTGCAATTAAGCGGATTTTGGTTGAAGTGTTCGCCTTCATGCCCGCGCAGATTTAAATCGTGTGCAAGCGGATTGAGCTGGTGCCGCCTTCGCCGTACTTCATGCCCGCAGTTAAAATGACCAGGTCGCCTTTTTTGACGTAACCGTGTTCGAGCGCACTTGTCGCCGAGTACTCACTCATCTGCACAATGTCGAGCCACGGCGTGCCGGAAATCGGGAAAACGCCCCAACGCAAATTCAAATGCCGCGCCACTTGATCGGTCTGCGTGAAGGCGATAATCGGCGGTTTCGGGCGA
>JAFVBP010000236.1 GCA_017479925.1 Selenomonadaceae bacterium
AGTGCGCGGAAAAACTCGGCGTGAGCATTCGCGTCGAAGTGCACGGTGCGGCAGGCGTTTATCACGCGCTCAGCGACGAGGAAATTAAAAACGCCGATTTCGTCATTATCGCGGCAAGCAAGCGAATTCCGATGTCGCGTTTCGACGGCAAAATGATGATTACCACGTCAGTCGGCACGGGTATCCGCAAGCCCGAACAGCTTTTCAACCGAATCAAAAACGGGCAAGCGCAACCGTTCCACGCGACCGAAGACGACGAAACTCTCGGCGAAAAATTGTTCAACAAGATCAAAAGCATCTTTTCATGAATTAAGGTCGGCTCGGAAACTTGACCGAAGTTTTTTTCGATTCACGGAAGGATTGATGTTTATGGCTCGATTCGATAACACTCCCTCCCCGTGTCGGCTGAAGGGTAACGCTCTCGCGACGCTCGTTCGGGTCTTCGTTTTGACGGCGTTAATCGTTGCGACAACTCAAACGTCGGCTTTCGCGGCGAACACTGAAAACATCGAAGTCCGCAACCAGACGGACAACACAATCGTTGCGGTTGAGTGCGTCGCCTTCAACAATAAATGGAACGGCAAAGATTTGCTGGGCGACAACATTTTGTATGACGGCGGCACAATGAACATCAGATACAGTCCGAACGTTCGATACTTCAATCTCCGGATAACTCTTGAGAACGGCAGCCACGTCACCTGGAAAAAAATCGACTTTAACGGCGTGGATAGGCTGATACTTTACCGCGAAGGCGGCACGTACAAATACGTGAGGCAATGACGGGCAGCTTACTCGTCCAATGTTCACACGAAAATTTTCCGAGCCGATTTTAAGTAAATTTCGCTTTCAACAGGGAGGTTGATTGTCATGATGAGATTCCGTGTAGTGTCACTTGTGCGGATTTTCGCGTTCACGATGTTTATCGTCACGCTAATGCCGCTTCCGACGTTCGCGGCGATGAAAAGTTACACCGTCGAAAACCGCACCGGTCGAACGATAGCCGAAATTTACGCCGTCGCGGCGGACAAAGACAAGCTCCGCGAATTTCGTTTGATTAAAACTCCGCTTGAGGACGGCAAGTCCGTCGCCGCCGAATACGACAGCGATTTTCGCAAGTACGACTTGACTGTTGTTTTCGACGACGGCGAAGTTGCCTTTTGGGATTCCGTCAACCACAAGAACGCCAAACGGCTGGTTGTTTACAAGGACGGCAAAGGCTACAACGTCGACACCGACTGAAACTACAATTAGAAATTTGGAATTTGAAATTAGGAATTGTCGACAACGCTCGCGGCTGATTGGAGGTTTACGATGCTTCGATTTAAATTCATGCGGACAATTCTGTTGGCAACGTTAATCGTTGCGGCAACTCAAGCGTCGACATTCGCGGCGGGCTTGACTGAACCGCTTGAACTTGTCAACGAAACGGGCGAAACGATTTTGTCGCTGTACTTCGTGCCCGTGCAGAAAAAATCTTGGGGCAACGACCTTGTCGGCAGCGGCGTCATGAATCAAGGTGACCGTCGCGCAATTCATTACGATTCGGCGTTCACCCGTTACAAAATCAAAATCGAGTTCGCCG
>JAFVBP010000237.1 GCA_017479925.1 Selenomonadaceae bacterium
GCGGCGCGACTTTGCAGATTGCGTCGGGCGGCTTGCAAAGTGTCACCTCAAACGACGGCATGGATTTGTTGTTGCACGTCGACGAAAACATCATCACGATTAAAGACGGTTGGCGTTATCTCGACAGCAGTTCAAGCGGCATGTTGAAAATCGTCGACGCGGCGGGCAACGATTTACTGTCGTCGATAACACCCGTGCGCTTTGCGGGAAGAAACACACCTTACGGTTACAGTTCTAGCCCGAACGTTTCAGTTGTCGGCAGTGACGATGACGATTACATCGGCAACAGCTACAACGGCAAAAACGTCACGGTTCACGCAGGCGACGGCGACGACACAATTTCTAATGACGGTTCAAACGTCACAATTGACGCGGGCAACGGCAACGACCAAATCAGCAACAGCGGCTCGACCATTTCAATCAATGCGGGCGACGGCAACGACACAATTTCCAATATCGGCTCGAACGTCACAATCAACGCGGGCAAGGGCGACGATTACATCACCAGCAACAGCCTGATTGTTTACAACGAGGGCGACGGCAACGATACGATTTACGCCTCGAACTACGGCGGCGCGACTTTGCAGATTGCTTCGGGCGACTTGCAAAGCGTCACCTCAAACGACGGCTGGAGTTTGCTGTTGCACGTCGGCGACAACATCATCACGATTGCAGACGGTTGGCGTTATCTCGACAGCAGTTCAAGCGGCATGTTGAAAATCGTCGACGCGGCGGGCAACAATTTACTGTCGTCGATAACGCCCGTGTTCTTCGTCAACGGCTATAACGGCTACAACGGCAACTCCGTTCCGAATGTTTCCGTGGTCGGCAGTGACGGTGACGATTACATCACCAACAGCGGCGGCACGAACGTGACAATCACCGCAGGTGCGGGCGACGATTCAATCAGTCTCGGCTACGGCTATTCGACGTTGAACAACGTGATTGTCTACAACAAGGGCGACGGCGACGACACGGTCACGGGCTTTGACGCAACGTCGACGCTCCAAATCGTCGGCACTTACTTCACGCAACAGAGCGGCTCCGACATCATCGTCACGGTCGGCGACGGTTCCGTTCTGCTTAAGGGCGCGGCAAGTTTGTCCGTCGTCAACATCACGGGCGGAGACGAAATTCCGGCACCGAGCGATTGGACGATAACGGACGGCGTCGCAAGCTATAAAACGCTTTTCACGATCACGGGTCTCAAAGCGGGCGTTACCGTCGACGACATTGAAGCCAACGTTTCAATCGGCGGCGCGACCGTCACCGTCAACGAAAACGTTTTGGGCGACGACGAAGTCACAATCAGCGACGGCTACACCCTTGCGCTTGCCCGAACAGTTGAGCTGTCCGAAGAAATTCCCGCGAAATGGAACGTCAACGGCACGACGGCAACTTACACGGGCGAACACGTCACGGCGGGCTACGCTGTTGTTGACGGCACAATCATTCACCGCGACGCGACCGACACCAAAACTTTCACGTTGACGGGCATCAAGCGAAATTTGACGGAGAGCGCGCTCAACGAAAACGTCACAATCGACGATACGACCGTCACACTCAACGAAAATGTTTTGAACAACACGACCGTCACAATCAGCGACGGATTCACGCTTGCGCTTGCCGACACGGTTGAGCTGTCCGAAACCGCAGATGCGAATTGGGACATCAACTCGGCGGGCGACACCTCGACGGCGATTTACATTTCAGGCGGCACGACGGCGGGTTACGCGCTTGACGACAACAAAATCGTTTACAACGACACGACGGGCGGCACCTTCACGCTGACGGGCTTGTCGAAAACCTTCAGCGCGGACGACCTTTCAATCGACGGCAACAAAATCATCTTGACGGCGGACGCGTTGAATCAAACAACCGTCACGTTGACGACGACGGGCAATTATTCGCTTGCACTCGGTGACGATTGCCCGACGGTCACCACGGTTGCAAAGTCTTGGACGCTCGACGGCACGACGGCAACTTACCACGACGCGGGCAAGTCGGACGGCTACACGTTGACTGATTCCAAAACCGTCACGTACACGACGGCGACGGGCGGCAATGTTTTGTTGACGGTTAACGGCGTTGTCGAAAATATCAGCGAAGACGATTTAAGCGAAAATCTCACGGTCAGCGGCAAGGTTTTGACGGTCACGCCCGAAGTTGTCGGCGAAAATTTCAGCGTCAGCGGCGGCTATAAAGTTGTTTTCAGCGAAGGCAATTACGGCAACTCGTCCTTCACGGGCACGGACGGCAAAGACACAATCGAAGTCAACGGCAACGGCTTGCAAATTTCGCTCGGCGCGGGCAACGACACAATTACTTCAAACGGCGACGGCAATGTTTACCTTTTCGACGCGAACGGCGGCAAGGACGTTGTCAAAGGTTTCGGCAACGACGACACAATCAAAATCACCGACGGCAGCGCGGTCACGGCTTCGGTCAAAAATTCGGACATCATCGTCAAGGCAGGTTCCGCGACAATGACGCTCAAAAATGCCGCGACGGGCACGCACCTTAACGTTGTCGATTCGGCGGGCGAAACTTTGATTGACGAAACGGTTTACTCGGACAGAATTGTCGTCGACGACGGCGCGACGTTGTTGTCGGCATTCAGCTCAAGCAGTTTCGCGGCGGAAGATCCGATTGTCAAAGTCGACGGCTCCGCAGTCACGCGAAAATTTTCGCTCACGGGCGGCGAAGATAACAACACGCTTATCGGCGGCACGGGCGCGAATTTCATCAACGGCGTCAGCGGCGAAAACATTTTGACGGGCGGCAAGGGCAACGATACTTTCGTCGCGGGCAACGGCAACGACACAATCACCGATTACGGCGTCGGCACCGACAAGATTTCGTTGGCGGCGGACATTTCGGATTTCTCGGTCGAAGGCGACGACGTGATTATCAGCTTCGACGACGATAAATCCGTCACGATTGCTGACGGCGCGGGCAAAAAGATTTACTTCCTGCAAAACGGCAAGTCGTCGACAGAGATTTTCGACGCGGGCGGCAAGATGAACACGGCAAAAACGTCAATCACGCTGAATTCGGCGACGGACGATTACACGGCGGCTTCGACGATTGTCACGATTGACGGCAGCTTGACGGAAGGCGTGAACATTGTCGGCAACGCGAAAAACAACAAAATTTTCGGCAGCGACGGCGACGACACGCTCAACGGCGGCACCAAAAACGCGACAATCACGGGCGGCGGCGGCGAAGACATTTTCGTTTACGAGAGCGGCAAAGTCGTCATCACCGATTACGTTTCGGGCGACGACCGAATTTCGTTGACGGCGTCACCGACTTCCGAATCACTTAAATCCAATGGCGACGTTGTCTTGAAATTCGACAGCACGAATCAGCTCACCATCAAAGGCGGCGACGAAATTGTTTTCGTGACGGACAGCGGCGAAGTCACCAAAACTTACTTCAGCGAAAAAATTGTTGGCGACGACGGAGTTACGCTTACGTCGAGTTTCACGGGCAATTTCACGGCAGACGGCAAGGTTGACGCTTCGGCGAACGCGAAAAAAATCACCCTCACGGGCGGCGACAATTCCGACACGCTCATCGGCGGCAAGGGCACCAATGTTATCGACGGCAACGGCGGCGACGACATTTTGATCGGCAACGGCGGCGCAGACACGTTTGTATATTCGAGCGGCGACGACACAATCACCGATTACGGCAACGGTTCCGACAAAATTTCGTTGACTTCGGCGATTGCAGATTTCACGGTTGACAACGACGACGTGATTATTAGCTTCGGCGACGGTTCGTTGACGATTTCGGACGCGGCAAATTCGGCGATAAGCTTCGTCGAGACGACTAACGGCAAAGTCACCACGAACGTCAACATTTTCGCGGAGAACGGCATCTTCAACAAGCTCAAGACGGCTGTCACGCTCAAAGCGGACGCATCAAGTTACACGGCTACGACGAATATCGTTTCGATTGACGGCGGGCTTGCAACTGACGCGATTGAAATTGTCGGCAACTCGAAAGCCAATAAGATTTACGCGGGCGACAACGGTTCCACAATCGACGGCGGCTCGAACAACGATTCGCTTTGGGGCGGCAACGGCAACGACACCTTCATTTACAGCGGCGGTAACGATGTCGTTTACGGCTTCGGCGACGGCGACGCGCTCAATTTCAACGGCGACTTTACGGCGTCTGTCAAAGGCAATTCAATCGCGTTCAAGGTCGGCTCAACTGCCAATGCCGTCACGCTCAAAGACTTTACCGCCGAAGAATTCAACGTCAACGGCGACACTTACGAAATCAGCAACGGCACCTTCACGAGGAAATAACCGTTACAAACGTCACAAAAATTTCATCCCTGTCATACTCGGCAGGGATTTTTTGTGTTCGTGTCGAATCAAGCCGTATCAAACTTCAAGGAGATGGTTTAATGTCAACGTCAGTCAACACAATGAAAAACTTCTTCAACGTGCTAAAGCTCTACGCAAACGACACGATCACTGACGGCGTCGCGATTCTCGATCACGCGGTCAAGACCGTTTCGCACTTCGCAAGCCTTCAAGACGCGGTCAACCACTTCCTCACCGACATTGCGAACGTGACGGCGGCGACGGGCAACCCGTGGCAGAGCCTGTACCAAAACTGCGGCATTGTCGTCGGCGAAAATTACAATTTCGGCGTCGATACCGGCTCGGCTTCGGGCTACAACGCGGGCATGGGCGTCGTCAAGAACGCTCAAGACATCGTGCCCGAAAACGCGCTGCTCACGCAATTTGCCGTTCCCGCTTCGGGTTCGGCGACTTTTCACACGTACACGGGCGCGGACGGCAAGACTTTCAGCTACGCGATTCAATACCCGTCGAATTTGCTGGAAGTTGTCGACGTGGCGACTTCACCGCCCGACGAAATAACCGGCGCCCCCGATTCGACTTACGCGCAAACGACCACACTGCAGGCGGGACAGTCCTACAGCACGTTGGACGACAACTATCTGCCCAAACGCACGCAAAGTGCCGAAGCGATTGTCGCGTCGATTCAAACGGTCATGAAAGGCGTCGAAAGTTTTTGGGCTGACCAAAGCTTGAAACTCATCTACGACACCTTCGGGCTCGACTTCAACGGCAAGGTTTTGACGCTTATGTTCGGCATCAACCAACGCTCTTTGGCGGAGACCGGACCGATTGCGGGCGACATCGGTCAAACGGCGGCAGTTCCCGCGAACAACATCGTCATGCTGATGGATTCGGTTGCGTACACGCCGATTGACGCGGCTAACCCCAACGGCAACACTTACGTCGAGGGCGGCAGCACAAGCGGTTACGTCGACCGCACAATCGCGCACGAACTGGTTCATGCGACAATGCAAGCGTCGGGCACAATGAAACGCGGCATGCCCGAATTCTTCACCGAAGGCGTCGCGGAACTCGTTCACGGCGTCGACGACTACAGCGGTCTGCGTTCGAAAGCATTGCTTGAACTTGCGGCAGATCCCGCTCGACTTGCGGCGGCGGTTCCGTTCGCTGAAGGCACAATGACTTCGGACGCGTACCCCGGCGGATACATGTTCATGCGCTACCTGTTGCATCAAGCTTTGCCGACCAATGTCGTCCTCGGCAACGGCGCGACGGCTGAACTGTTCACGTACACGGGCGGCGAAGAAGTCATCAGCAACGCGGCCAACGGCAGTCAAATAAATTTCGGCGCGGGTATCGACATCAGCAATTCCTCTGTCGGCGGCAACGACTTTTTTGCCACCACGACGGCGGGCAACCTGATTGTTCGCGACGCACGCGGCAAACTTTTGAACTTCGCGGACTCTGTCGGCACCGTAAAAACTCGCGGCTATTTTGCCAACGCGGCGGGCACGATTGACGGACGCGGCTTCGGCGAATACGAAGTCATTGTCGGCGCGGATAACGCCAACAACTCAATCATCGCGGGCAACGGCGGCAGTCGACTTTGGGGCGGCTCCTACGGCGACGATGAACTTTTCGGCGGCAACGGTTCCGATACTTTCGTCGCGGGCGTCGGTTGCGGCAACGATAAGATTTACAGCGCGGCGTCGAACGACATAATCAACGTTTTGGCGACACTCGACCAAATTACGGGCGTGAATGTCACTTCAAGTGCCGTGACGTTGAATTTCAGCGACGGCTCGACTTTGGCTGCTGCGGGCAATGTCGGCGCGAAGTTTGCTTTGTCGGACGGCTCAACTTACATCGCCGATCAAACGTCGGGGCAATTCACACGCACGAATTAATTCGTCACCGATAACATAAACGTCAACGATAACGCAGACATCCCCGATAGTACAAAATTTTTCCCGTCACCGTGACGGGGCAACGCAACGTTTCTGACAACAAAAATTTTTCCCTGTCATACTCGGCAGGGATTTTTTGTGTTCGTGTCGAATCAAACCGTATCAAGTTTCAGGGAGATGATTGAATGTCCACCTCAGTTGACACAATGAAAAACTTCTTCAACGTGCTCAAGCTCTACGCAAACGACACGACCACCGACGGCGTCGCGATTCTTGATCACGCGGTCAAAACGACAACACATTTCGCAAGCCTCCAAGACGCGGTCAACCATTTCCTCACCGACATCGCCAACGTCACGGCGGCGACGGGCAACCCGTGGCAAAGTCTGTACCAAAACTGCGGCATTGTCGTCGGCGCGGACTACAACTTAAGCGTCGATACCGGCTCGGCAAGCGGCTACAACGCGGGCATGGGCGTCGTCAAAAACGCTCAAGACATCGTGCCCGAAAACGCGCTGCTCACGCAGGTCAACGCACCCGCTTCGGGTTCGGCGACTTTCCACACGTACACGGGCGCGGACGGCAAGACTTTCAGCTACGCGATTCAATATCCGTCGAATTTGCTGGAAGTTGTCGACGTGGCGACTTCGCCGCTCGACGAACAAGGTCAACCCGATTCGACTTACGCGCAAAAGACCACACTGCAGGCGGGACAGTCTTACAGCTCGTTGGACGACGACAAGCAACCCACACGCACGCAAAGTGCCGAAGCGATTGTCGCGTCGATTCAAACGGTCATGAAAGGCGTCGAAAGTTTCTGGGCCGACCAAAGCTTGAAACTCATCTACGACACTTTCGGGCTCGACTTCAACGGCAAGATTTTGACGATTAAGTTCGGCATCAACCAAACATCTTTGGCGGAGACCGGACCGATTGCGGGCGACGTAGGCTTACAGTATTATCCCGCGAACAACATCTCCATGATGATGGATTCGGTTGTCAACACGCCGATTGATGCGGTTGACCCGAACGGCAACACTTACGTCGCGGACGGCAGCGCACAGAGTTACCTTGACCGCACGATTGCGCACGAACTGATTCATGCGACAATGCAGGCGTCGGGCACGTCGAAAAAAGGTATGCCCGAATTCTTCACCGAAGGCGTCGCGGAACTGATTCACGGCGTCGACGACTACAACGGGACGCGCACGACCGACCTGCTTGAACTTGCGTCGGATCCCAATCGTTTGGCGACGGCGGTTGCTTTCCGCGAAGGCACGGGTACGGGGGACGCGTACCCCGGCGGCTACATGTTCCTGCGCTACCTGTTGCATCAAGCACTGCCGACCAATGTCGTCCTCGGCAACGGCGCGACGCCCGAAGTTTTCGGCTACGCGGGCGGCGAAGAAGTCATCAGCAACGCGGCCAACGGCAGTCAAGTCAACCTGGCGTCGAACGTCGGCTTTCGGGCGACCTCGACAAGCGGCAACGACTTGATTGTTTCTATGACGACGGGCAACTTGTTTGTTCGTGACGCACGCGGAAAACTTTTGAACTTCGCGAACGAGTCGGGCAGAGTGGTAAGTCGCGCTTACATGTCGGCTGCGGCGGGCACTGTCGACGGACGCGGCTTGAGCGGCTAC
Organism: Selenomonadaceae bacterium; assembly: GCA_017479925.1. Taxonomy (GTDB): domain Bacteria; phylum Bacillota; class Negativicutes; order Selenomonadales; family Selenomonadaceae; genus Quinella. Next base: position 7,897 of record JAFVBP010000237.1, read on the forward strand.
GAATTCATTGCGGGCGCGGACAACGTCAACAACTCAATCATTGCGGGCAA
>JAFVBP010000238.1 GCA_017479925.1 Selenomonadaceae bacterium
ACACGAAAAATTTTTCACGATAAAATTGCGCAAATAGTTTCGTTGATTCGCGTCGATTAAAAGGATTTTTCACGGTGACACGGAGGGTACGACCATGGCCACGAAAATCAAAACCAACATGGCTGCAGTTCGCGCACACGGCAGACTTGACAAAAACGACAAGGCACGCGGCAAAAGTTTGCGCAAAGTTGCCACGGGCATGAAAATCAATTCCGCCGAAGACGACGCCTCAAGCTGGGGCATTTCCGAACGGATGCGCGTCAGAATTCGTGCACTTGAGCAGGCAGACCAAAATTCGCAAAACGATTCAAGCTTGATGAAAACCGCCGAAGGTGCCGTCGACAACACGGTTGACATCCTGCGCACGCTAAAGGCCAAAGCAATCGACGCCGCCAACGATTCAAACACGGACGAAGACCGCCAAATTATTCAGAAGGAAGTCAACCAACTCGTTGACCAAATCGACGACAACGCGCTTGTCACCTTCAACGGCAAGTATATGTTAAACAGCGCGTCGGGCACTACAATCACGCACACAAGCAATTCAAATACGTGGTCACGGACGATTTTGCTCAATCAAAGCTTGGCGACAGATAACACAATGGGCACGGCACCGACTGCGTTGAAAAATCGCGTCGGGGATTCGCTCGGAATTCAAACAAGCGACTTGTGGCAAGTTTCATGGGTTGTCAACGGCACAACTTCCGTCGTCACGGGAACAATGGCCGATGTTCCAAACTTGGCTCAGCTTTATCTGGGCAAAATAGTTCCGAATCCCGATTACGATCAAGCGACGGACGCGGCGGGTGCTCAAGTCGGCTGGGACTCTTCCGGTCAACCGCTGTACACTCCAAACGGCGAAGCGGGCGTGCATCTCGTTTCCAAAAAAAACGGCGTCGCGGGTGCACTTGCAGGTTACACGATAACTATCACGGACGCGCAGGGCAACCTTCGCAAATCAGCAAACGAGGCACTCAATGCTTTCACGTTGCTCAAAGTCGCCGAAAACAATTTTGGTAAAGACCGACCGATTTTCAACTTTCAGCTCGGTTCGGAGGCGAATCAGGCAATTCGCGTAAGTTTTCGTGACATGCGCGCCGAAGCTCTCGGCTTGAAAGGCAACACGGGCAACGTCGTTTCCGTCACGACGAAGGACAACGCGAACGCCGCGATTAGCGTTTTCGACAACGCGTTGACGGTGGCACTTGACCTGCAGACGAACATCGGCGCGGTTATTTCCCGACTGGAATACACAAGCAATAATTTGAACATTTCCCGCGACAACGACCAAGCCGCCGAATCAGTCATTCGCGACGCGGACATGGCTCGCGAAATGACCGAGTACACGAAAAACAACGTCCTGTTGCAAGCCGCGCAGGCTATGTTGGCTCAGGCGAATCAGAATTCTTCCGCGATATTGAGTTTGTTGCAATAAAAAATCGCCCGGTCGCTTTAAAAGCGACGGAACAATTTGTTCAGCCGCCTCGCAACCAAAGCGTTAATGTCAAACCGTTTTGATACAACGTCACGTTACCCGTTATTTCGACGGGCTTTTTTTGTTGGTGAAATTATTTCGGGACAATCAACGTCCGCATTGCGTTGAGCACGGCAAGAATCATGACGCCGACATCCGCGAAAATCGCCGCCCACATGTTCGCCACGCCGACCGCGCCGAGGATTAAGCACAGGACTTTCACGCCGATTGCGAAGACGATATTTTGTTTGACGATTGCCAGACACTTGCGCGAAATTTTTATCGCCCGCGAAATTTTCAGCGGATCGTCGTCCATCAAGACAACGTCAGCCGCCTCAATCGCCGCGTCCGAGCCGAGTGCGCCCATTGCAATGCCGACATCTGCGCGGGACAAAACGGGTGCATCGTTGATTCCGTCGCCGACGAAGGCAACCGAACCGTTCGACGCGGACAAAATTTTTTCAAACTCCGCAACTTTATCGGCGGGCAAAAGTTCACTGCGGTAATTTTGCAAGTTCAATTCGGCAGCGACCTTCGACGCAATTTTTTCGCTGTCGCCCGTGAGCATGAAAATTTTTTCGACGCCCGAAGCTTTGAGTTCGTCGACGGCTTGTTTCGCGTGCGGCTTAATCGCGTCCGAAATGACGACGTGACCCGCGTAAGTGCCGTCAACCGCGACGTGAATCACCGTGCCGACCTTGTGGCAGTGAACGGCTTGCGCGCCGACTTCCGACATAAATTTTTCGTTGCCGACGCAGACGACTTGACCGTTAATCGTCGCACGAATTCCGCGACCGGCAATTTCTTCGACGTTTTCGACGGTGCAATCGTCGCGTTCGTGCGGATAAGCCTTGCGAAGTGAATTTGCAATCGGGTGCGTTGAGTAACGTTCGACGTGCGCGGCAAGGTGCAACAGACTTTCGGCGTCGAATTTGAGATTTTTGCTGTGCACGGCGTCAACGTCGAAACTGCCACACGTCAACGTGCCGGTCTTGTCCATGACGACGGTCGTGACCTTCGAGAGCGTCTCCAAAAAATTCGAGCCTTTGATTAAAATGCCGTCGCGACTTGCCCCGCCGATACCCGCGAAAAAACTTAGCGGTATGCTGATAACCAGCGCGCACGGGCAACTTATCACCAAAAATATCAGCGCACGGTAAATCCACGTGCCCCAATCGCCCGAAATCAGCGGCGGAATCACGGCTAAGGCGACCGCGCAAATGACGACGACGGGCGTGTAAATTCGCGCAAATTTCGTGATGAAGTTTTCGGACTTCGACTTACGCGAACTTGCGTCTTCGACAAGCTCAAGAATTTTTGACGCGGTGGACTCGCCGAATTCTTTCGTCGTGCGAACTTTGATGACGCCGTTCAAGTTGATACAACCGCTGATGACTTCAGCTCCGACCGAAACTTCACGCGGCAGACTTTCACCCGTCAGCGCGACGGTGTTCAACGTCGAATTGCCGTCGACGATAACGCCGTCAATCGGAATTTTTTCGCCGGGCTGAACGACAATCACCGTGCCGACTTCGACTTCGTCGGGGTCAACCTGTTCAAGCCCGTCGGAAGTTTCGACGTTCGCGAAATCGGGGCGGATGTCCATTAGCTCGGAAATGTTCTTGCGACTGCGCCCGATCGCGTAACTTTGAAACCATTCGCCGATTTGGTAAAATAGCATGACCGCGACCGCCTCGTTGCAATCGCCGTCGTCGTAAATCGCCAACGCGAACGCTCCGACCGTCGCAATCGTCATGAGTAAACTTTCGTCCAGTGC
>JAFVBP010000019.1 GCA_017479925.1 Selenomonadaceae bacterium
GGCTTTCCGCAAGAGACGCAAAAATCGCCGACGTTTTCTTGTCCGCACGAACAAAGCCAACCGCCCGTTGTCGACGGATTTTCGGCAGACGGTTTGGGCTTTCCGCAAGAGACGCAAAAATCGCCGACGTTTTCTTGTCCGCACGAACAAAGCCAACCGCCCGTTGTCGACGGATTTTCGGCGTCGACATCTTCGACAACGGGTTGTTCTTCGTTCGCAGGAACTTCGTTAGCGGAATCGTCGTCAAAAAAACTCATGTGATTCACCTTCCTTTCCGTGAAAAAATTTTGTCGTGACTCGGTCTGAAACGCCGTCGAGTAGTGATTTAAAGTTTACTTATATGTTCTATTTTAAATCAAGCATATTGGCATGTCAATGATTCTTGGTGATTTTAAAACACGGCTTTTGCGCAAGAAAATTTCAAGCTAAGCTTGTCGGCAAGGAGTGATCGAAATGAATGTCACGGCTTGCCGACTGCGCGCCCTTCGCGAAGAAAGCAAAATGTCTCAACAAGCGGTCGCCGATTTTTTGGGAATCACACGCACGGCTTACAACAAATACGAAAGCGGCGTGATTAAGCCCGTCCGAAAGTTGAACGAATTGGCCGCGCTTTTCGGCGTCAGCGCAGATTATATTCTCGGCATAAATGAAAATCTCGACGAACAAAATTCCGTCAATCCGCACGACCACAATCAGGTTAAAAAATATTTGAGTTTGAGCACCGACGGCAAGGACATTGTCGACATAATGCTCGATGCGATTTACGAACGCGAACGCAAATCGCCTAAGGTTGAAACTTTACCCGACAGCGATTGTAGCAAATGACGTTTCAAGTTTGCTGTCCCGCGGGGTAAGACGGCAAAAAAAAAAACGGCCATCAAGCACCGTTGTCCGCGACATTGCGGCTTCAAAAGTCCGTCACGTCCGCCAAAATGTGTTCGCGCTCCTCGTTGGCAAGGCGCAGACTGATGTATTCGACGGCGTTGTCTTTGACGGCAAAACGCATGACCGCCAAATTCCCGCCCGCCGACACGTAAGGATATTCGTACAGCGTCAACTCTTCGTGTTCGTAAACGGCGGCGCGTCGACCGTAAGCGGCAATCACTTCGTCGAGCGGCGTGCCCTGGTGAAGTCCGCGTTCCGTCGCAATTTCGTCGCCGTAGGACACAAGCCCGACAACCGCGTTGCCCGCGAACGTAACGAGGATGCTTTTATATTTGCAGTGGCGGTGATTGGGCGTTTCTGCGGGCGTGACTTTTTCTTCGCGACCGAAAATTTCGCGCACGACTTCGACCGAATCACCGAGCTTAAGTTTGCCGAGCGACAGATTAAATTCATCGTTGTGCGCCAAAATTTTTTCGGCGACGGTATCGGTCGCAACCAGCGCGTCGAAAATTTCTTCGTCGTTGTGCGGTAAAATCCCGCTGTCAATCATCGGCGGCAACGCGAACATTGCGGCTACGAACGAAATTAAAATTCCCGCGCCTTTGAGCTTGTCGGAAAAATTTTTCAGCCGAATTGCGCGCTTGAGTTCGCCGACGCTTTGAAAACGATTGTTCGGGTCAAACTGCGTGCACACGTCCAAAATTTTTTTCAGCCGCCCGCAGTAACCGTTGCCGAGCAAAACTTTCATCGTGACGCCGAGCGAATAAATGTCGCTGCGTTCGTCGGTTTGTCGACCGCCGTACTGTTCGGGCGGGGCGTAACCTTTCGTGCCCAAAAGTTTCGTGTCGAAGATTTTGCCGGGCTTGAAAATACGCGCCGCGTCGAAGTCAATCAGCCGAATTCGTCCGTCTTGTAAAATCAAATTCGACGGGTTGATGTCGCGGTGAATTATTTTGTGCGCGTGAAGTTCGACCAGACCGTCGCACAGTTGCAACAAAATTTTTTGCGCTTCGGTTTCGCTCAAGAAACTTTTACGTTCCAGCCGCGCCGACAAGGTTTCGCCTTGCAGAAATTCTTCGACGACGACGGTTTCAACTTCGTCCGCCGCGCAGTAAATCACTTTTGCGGGCAGTTTGAACGCGGAATTTTGTATCTCGACGTAAGGCAGACCCGTCGCCCGCACGCGCTTGATGATGACGAATTCGTCGCCGTGGCGTTCGCGTGCCCGCCAAACTTCGCCGCGAACGGATTGCTTGAGGAGTTCGACTTTTTCGTAACGGAAGTCAAGAAAACTTTCGACGGATTTTTTCACGCGCATCACCTTGCCTTCAAAAAATTTTTGCGCTATCATCTTACAAAAATTTTGGAGGTAAACGCAATGGCGCAAAAAGACACCGTTCAGCTTGAAAACGAGTTGCAGGACGCCGACGACGTGAAAGAATTCTTGTCGTCGAACGCGCAAAGTTTTCAACTCTTCACGCTTGCGGAGTATTTCAATCACCTGCTCGA
>JAFVBP010000239.1 GCA_017479925.1 Selenomonadaceae bacterium
GATACAGGATGTATCACCCGCGGGATGTTTTCTTTTGGTTACTTTTCTTTTGCGCCAAAAGAAAAGTAACATTCTGCTCACGCTTCGGTGATTTGGCTGAATTTGTCGCCGTAAGCAAGCGCAATGTTCGTCCGCAAGTTCGCGAAGTAACTCAAATTCGCGTCGTCGCCGATGAAATTTTCCGCGGCTTTGCGAGCCTGTACCAAAAGCTCAATGTCACGGAAAACGTCGGCGATTTTCAAGTCGGGCAAACCGTGTTGCGCCTCACCGAAAAATTGTCCCGGTCCGCGCAGTTTTAAATCGTGTTCGGCAAGCTTGAAACCGTCGGTCGTCGTCTCCAAAGCGGTCAAGCGTTCGCGTGCAAGGTCAGCCTTCATGTCGGCAATTAAAATGCAATACGATTTCGCCGAGCCGCGACCGACACGCCCGCGCAGTTGGTGAAGTTGCGCCAAACCGAAACGTTCCGCGTGTTCGACAACCATGACGCTTGCATTGGGCACGTCCACGCCGACTTCGATAACCGTCGTCGCAACGAGCAATTTGACTTCGCCGTCGCGAAAACGTTCCATGATGTCATCTTTGTCACGCGGCTTCATCTTGCCGTGAAGGAGCGCACAATTCACGTCCGCGAAAATGCCGTTGCTCAATTCGTCGAAAACTTCTTCGGCGGAATCGATGTCAGCCAAAGTTTCAGACTCGCTGTGTTCAATCAATGGGCACACGACGTAAGCTTGTCGCCCCGCCGAAATTTCGTCGTGAACGAAATTGTAAACCGTCTTGCGACTGCGCGGCGTTTTGACGGAAGTTTTTATCGGCTTGCGACCGGGCGGCAAATGTTTTATCAGCGACACGTCCAAATCGCCGTAAATCGTCAACGTCATTGTTCGCGGAATCGGCGTCGCGGTCATTACGAGCATGTCGGGCAAGGTGTCGGATTTTTTTTCGAGCGATTTTCGTTGCGCCACGCCGAAACGGTGCTGTTCGTCCGTGACGACAAGTCCGAGTTTCGCGAAGTTGACGCCTTCCTGTAACAGCGCGTGCGTCCCGATAACAATGTCAAGTCCGTGCGCGGAGATTTGATTGTAAACTTCTTCGCGCAACTTCTGTGTGCGTGTGACTTTCGCGCTCAACAGTCCGACGCGAATTCCAAGCCCGCTCAACAGTTTGTTGAACGTCTCGAAATGTTGTGCGGCAAGAATTTCCGTCGGTGCCATGAACGCGCCTTGCCAACCGCCCGCGACGGCTTTGACGAGTGCAAGCAACGCCACGACGGTTTTGCCCGACCCGACATCGCCTTGAATCAGTCGCCGCATCGGAAGTTTGCTTTCCATGTCCGCCGAAACTTCGCCGAAAACTTGTCGTTGATCTTCGGTCAGCGCGAAAGGTAAATCGTTCAAAACCGCGTTGACGAGCCGACCGTTGGGCGCGTGCGAAATGCCGAGCCGCTCATCTTGCGTTTGACGTTTGATTAACAGCAGCCCGCACTGAATCATGAACAGTTCGTCGAAGGCAAGCCGTTTCCGTGCCGCGTCGAGTTCCTCGTTGCTTTGCGGGAAGTGAATCGACCGTGCCGCGCCGTCGAGCGAAATTAATTCGTGTTCGGTCAAAAGTTTCTGCGGCAAAATTTCTTTGAGCGGCGGCATTGACTTCAAAAGATTTTTCACCGCTTGACGCATGACGTTTTGGCTGATTGCGGCGGTCAACGGGTAAATCGGCATGATACCGAGTTCCGGCTCTTCGTCCGCGTCGAGGAAGGTGACGCGTTGCACGTTCATTGCCATGTTTTCCGACCACGAATCGAATTTCGTCTTGCCGATAACCAAAACGCGCACGCCGTGACGCAGTTTGTTGAGCAGATAATCTTGATTGAACCACGTCAGCTGAAGTTCGCCCGTGTCGTCTTCAAGCAGCGCGTTGATAATCGTCAGGTTGCGTGCCTTGCGCGAAGACACGTCGCAAATTTGCCCGACGACAAGCGCGGTTTCGCCTTCGACAAGGTCAATGATTTCCGTCAAGCTGGTGTGATTTTCGTAAGCCCGCGGGTAATGCGTCAACAGGTCGTATTTGTTTCGGATGTTGAGTTTCGCCAAAGCTTGTGCACGATTAGGACCGACGCCTTTGACATACATAACGTCGTCAGTCAATTCAAATGTTGTTTTGCTCACAATTTTTCCTCCGAAAATTTTTTCGCTGATTATAAAACTTGCCAAAGCAACGGGCAAATGCTATACTGTGCAAAATTTTTAGGAGGTAATGCCCTCATGGCAGAATTTATATTTAATCTTCAACGTTTCGGGAACAGCGACGGCTCCAAAGGCGGCGGCAGTTCCGACGGCGGCCACGGTCAAAACGGCACAAATGCCGGCAGCGGCTCCGGCTGGGAAACCAGAATCCGCAAGGAAGGCGAAATCATCTTCCCGCTGTTCATGAGCAGCGAAGAAGCTGACGAATTCGCAAACACCGCTTGGAATGACTACGTCAACAGCGCGCTCGTCGGTGCCGTGCCGTATTACGACTACGCAGACGGCATCATCGAGTCGATTGACTACAGCCGTCTGCTCAGCGGTCACATCACGCTTTCCAACGACGCGGCTGATATCATCAACCTCGTCGACACAAACGTCGGCAACATCGTCGAATACTTCACCTTCCGCGACACCGACACGGCTCTTGCGCTCGTCTTCGACACGGGTGCAGTTCTCGACTTCGACATCAACTATGTGTCGCCCGTGTTCAACTTCGCAAACGGCGAACAGATGATGTACAGCACGGCACACGGCAGATGGCTCAGCGGCTCGGAAATTGCTCAGGCGCAATCTTTCTGGAGCGGCGCGCTTATCTTCAGCGCGACCGACGCCGTCGACACGCTTTATGTCAGCCAGGCGACGAATACCGCCCTGCTTGACGTGACGGGTTATGACGCGGTCGTCCTTACCGACGTTGATTCGGAAGAAGCGATCACTTTGTCGCAGGTCACCGACGACAATATCATCTTCACGTTCACCAACGGCAAACAGCTCGTCGTCGAAAACAGCTCGGCTTGGTCGCCCGATTTCTACTTCGCGGACGGCAGCGTTCAATACTACAACCGCGATTTGGGCATCTGGAGCGATTCCACGAACAAAGAGGCCGACAATGCGCTTTACGAAGCCATGCAGGAACAGGAAGCACTTGAGGCGGCGGCTGAAGCTGCGGCAGACAAATTGGCGTTCGAGACTACCGCTTACGAAGCCGGTTTCGACATCGTCACCGCCGCATCCGATTACGACTCGTTGACGGTCTTCCCCGTGACGAACTTCGCCGACACGCTCGTTTACGACGCCAGCTACGACAACACGATTTATCTGTACGATTCACTGCCCGCCAACATCGTCGGCACCGTCGAAACCGAAGACTACATCAACGTCCTGTTCAACACGGGCGAAATGCTCTCGGTCGGCTACGACTACAACTTCTCGCCGACTTTCCGTTTCGGTAACAACATCGAAATCGGCTACAACTACCTCACCGACAGTTGGGGCACGGCCTTCCGCGGAACCGACACCCTCGTTGCCGAAGAAGCCGACGTCAGCGTCTACGAAAATGCCCTCGTCTATCAGGCGGGCGACGAAGACACCGTCTATTTCTACGACGGCACGGCTTACAACATCTCCAACGTCACCGCGAACGATTACTACATCAACATTTATTTCAACACGGGCGCGGTCACGAGCATTCGCTACACGGACAGCGCGTCGCCCGATATCGTCTTCGGCGACGATCCGACCGTGCATTACTACTACCACTACCAGAACGGCTGGAGTTCCTACGACACGGACGACCTGTCCACGAGCGCGGATCTGTTTGCGGATCCCGCCGACGCCTTTGCTACCGACGCGACTTTGAGCGACATCGTTGCACCGGTTGCGGACGTTGCTTCCTTCGACGCAAGCGACCCGTTCGCAACTGCGGCGGCTGGCGAATTCGTCGTTGCGGCGGCGGCAGATTCCTCGGACAAAATCGCGTAACTTTCCTTCGACAAAAACAGACCCGACGGTCAATCGACTGTCGGGTTTTTTTGTTGCGGTTAATTGGTTTGACGTTGCCGCCGTTGTGTCGGGAAGATGATTTCGTCACCCGTTGAATTCGTGAAGGTGTCCGCCTCCACGTTGAAAACTTCGCTCAGCGTGTGTGCCGTCAAAATTTTTTTCGGTGCGCCCGACCCGCTTTAAAAGCGGGGGAACAATTTTCGCGACGTGTCGTTTCCGTCAAGTTGAGTTTGTCGCCGCGAACTTAAAGCGTCGATTTTTGCACGGGGAATATGATTTCGTCGCCCGCCGCGTTCGTGAAGGTGTCCGCCTGCACGTTAAAAACTTCGCTCAGCGTGCGTGCCGTCAAAATTTTTTTCGGTGCGCCCGCCCCGCTTTAAAAGCGGGGGAACAATTATCGCGATTGACGTTACCGAAATTCAAATGTTGTCGCCGCGAACTTAGAATTTTCGTTGCACGGGGAAGATGATTTCGTCACCCGCCGCGTTTGTGAAGGTGTCCGCCTGCACGTTGAAAACTTCGCTCAGCGTGCGTGCCGTCAAAATTTTTTTCGGTGCGCCTGAAGCGAACTTCACGCCGTCTTTGACGATTAAAACTTCGTCGCTGTAGAGCCGCGCTTGATTTATGTCGTGCAAAACCATGATTATCGTCGCGGAAAATTTCCTGTTCGCCTCGGCGACGATTTCCATGACTTCGAGTTGATGCGCCACATCAAGGTAAGTTGTCGGTTCGTCGAGCAACAAAATTTTCGGTCGTTGCGCCAAAGTCATTGCCAGCCACGCCCGTTGCCGTTCGCCGCCCGAAAGTGTCGAAACTTGCCGCGTTTGCATGTCGACGAGTTTGGTCAGTTCAAGCGCGTTTTGAATTGCCGTCGCGTCTTCGGTTGATTCGCCGCCGAAAAATTTTCTGTGCGGGAAACGCCCGAACGAAACCAGTTGCCGAACGGTCGTGTCGTGCGGTGCGTCGCGTTCCTGCGGCAAAATCGCCATCACCCGCGACAATTTTTTTCGCCCGACTTGTCGAATGTCTTGCCCGTCGAGCGTCACGCGTCCCGAAAATTTTTCGTTGAGCAGGCACAGCACTTTGAGCAACGTCGACTTGCCCGCGCCGTTCGCGCCGACGATTGCCGTACGTTTGCCCGCCGCGAATTGGTGATTGACGCCGCGAAGAATTTCTTTGCCGCCCAAAGTCACGCGAATATTTTCCGCCGTCAAATTCATGTCGCCGACCTCACAACAAGTGCGAATTCAGACGCAGAACTTCTTCGAGACCGTTCGGGTAGCGGAAAAGTTTTCGTTCGCGGTCAAAGGTCGGCTGTGCGGCGTGAATTATTCGGTGGTGATTCGGGCACACGATTAACAAATTCGACGCGGCGTTGTCCAAGCTTACCGAAAAATAATTTATGTGGTGGCAGTCGCAAACCTGCGCGCCGAAAAACAATCCGACATCAAGCCCGCAAATTTGGCAACGATAACGATATTCGCGCTTGAGCCGTTCGCCGACTTCGCGATTGACTTTGCGGTACTTCGTCAAGCCGAAACGTTCGACAAGCTGAGCTTGCGCGTCGGTCAACGTCGACAAGTCCAAAAGATTTTCAAGCGTCAACTCGTCGCAGGCGGCGTTCGTCTCCAAACAAAAAACGTCCTTCATGTCGGTTGCGTGAAGGGTGAAAAATTTCTGCGCCGTGAACACTTCGCGGATTTTTTTTGCGACGGGACTGTTCTTCGACCAAACAATTTGCCACATGTCTTTATGCGTCAGATTTTTTTTGATGTCGAAGTCAACGCTGGTCAAGGTCGCGTCAAACGGTTCGCCGCCGAGAAAAATTTTAATCGTGCGCTTTTCGCCGTGACGAAGTCGTCCGCCGCTCAAGCTCAACGACAAAATTTCCTGCGCGGCGACGGGCACGGCAAAACCGCGATTGAACAGCGATTCGGTGATTTCCTTCGTGAGCAAAAAATTTTTCGTCATGACGGCAACACCTCAGCGCAGGAGCGAATAAATCACGGCGACGACAATTCCGAGCGTCGAGATTGTGGCAATTTGCCCGTGGTTCGTTGACGATTTGATTTCGTTGTGCAGGGCGTCGATTTTGTCCGCAAGTTTATCAATCTTTGTGTCGAGTCCCTTGCGCACGTCGTCAATCTTCGCGTCGAGTTCCTTGCGTGTGTCGTCAATCTTTGTGTCGAGTTTGTCCATGCGATTTTCGATTCTGTCCAAGCGAATGTTGACGCGGTCAAGTTCTTTTTCAACGCGGTCAATGCGCCCTTGCAAGTCTTTATACTGGGCGTAGGTAACTTCACCGTAATTCGGACGTTCATGTTGCACACGAGAGTTTTCTCTGATTTGCGTGGTTGGCATAAAAATACCTCCTCAACTTTGCGCCAATTCGACGGCAAGTTTCGCGTTCATGCGGGCAAGTTCGCCGAGATCTTTAAGTAACGTGTCGTCGCGGGAATTTTTGTGTTCGGCAAGTTTGCTCAACGTCGCGTCGAAAATTTTTTGCGCGGTCACGTCGGACATGTTTCCGAGCGGCCGTTCGCCAATCGAGTCGAGGAAACGCTCAATTTTCGGGTCGTAGGAAACGCCGACCATCGGCACGTTCATGACGCCCGCGAAAATCAGCGCGTGAAGTCGCACGCCGATTAAAACGTCCATGCAACCGACGAGGCTCAAAATTTCCCGCGTGGTGAATTCTTCGTCGAGCACGGCGGGTATCGATTTCATGAGCGCGGCAGTTTCTTTTGCGGCGGTGATGTCTTCGGGAAATTTCATCGGCACGAAAACGATCTTCACGTCAAGCACGTCAACCAAACGGTCAAGCGCGTCGGCAAGTGCACGGCTGAAATTGTCCCAGCCCGACCAATGTCGAACGGCGACGCCGACAAATTTCCCGTCGCGGCTTGTGAAGTGCTTTGACAAAATTTCTTGCCCGAAAGTGAGCGGCACGGGCTTAATCGCAAGCACGGGGTCAGCGGTGCAAAAAATTTTCGGACGCGTGATGTTGAGTCGTTCGAGTTCTTCGAGTGAACCTCGGTCGCGCACGGTAATCAGGTCGACGCGGTTGACGATTAAATTCATGAGTTTTCGCGCCAAAGTTCCGCGCACGGGTCCGATACCTTGCGCGTAAAGCATGACGTGTCGCCCGAAAAAAATCGCGATTAAAATTATTGCCAGGTAATAGTAAAGACTGCGCCCGCTCGTCACGTTTTGCAACAGGGAGCCGCCGCCCGAAATGAGTAAATCCGCCTCGCGAATTTTTTTTATGATTGGCACAATGTCCGACCGCGGCACGGCGTCAACGTGATGACGGCGACGCGTGTATTCGGGATTGAGCGATATGACCGTCACGTCCAAAGCCGAAAATTCTTCGCGCAAGACTTCGAGCATTGATGCGAGCATCGCTTCGTCGCCGCCGTTTTTGGAGCCGTAATAGCCGGAAACTACGATTTTCATGTCCACCTCGGGAATTAGTTGTTAGTGGTCAGTGGCTAGTGGTCAGCAAAAAATTTCTAACCACTGACCACTAATCACTAACCACTTATTCTGCTTGCAAGGCGATTTACCTGCAAGTCTTGCGCGGCGAAAATCGACGTGATAAACTTGCACAAAAATTTTCGGGAGTGATTCACATGACGAAGAAAATTTTTGCGGCGTTGTTGACGGCGGGACTTTTGCTAACCGGTTGCGCCGACGATTCTGCTGATGTCAAAGGCGGCAATGTCGTTCAAGCCATGCCGTCGAACATGCCGACTTTCACGGCGAAAAATCTTGACGGGCAAACCGTCACGAACGAAATTTTTGCGTCGAAAAAAATTACCGTCGTCAACATTTGGGGCACGTTCTGCCCGCCGTGTATCGGTGAAATGCCCGAACTTGGCGAAATGGCGCGTAATATGCCCGCCGACGCGCAATTGATCGGGCTTGTTTGTGACGCCGAAGACGGTTCCGCGCAGATTCAGGACGCGAAAAAAATCATGCGTGAGGCGAACGCCAACTTTGTCAACATTATCCCATCAGACAAAGCACTTGTTGACTTTTTGAACAACAACTTCGACGCTGTTCCGACGACGATTTTCGTCAACAGCAAGGGCGAAATTGTCGGACAGATGATTGTCGGCGCGAACGTCGACGGTTACAAAGATGAACTGGCGCGACTGCTTAAGTAAGGCGGCAATTTTCGCGGCGGCTTCGGCAATGATTTACTTCGGCGTTGAGCGCGGTGAATTAAAAATCATTTTCGCCAAAGCCGTGCGACTGTGCTTGGAGTGTACAGGTTTGGGCTGATGAAATTTTCAAGGCGGCTGATTCAATTCGCGGCGACGGTGTTGAGCAATCCGTTTGCGGCGAATTTTTTTGACGGGAAACTTTATCGCGGCGGGCTGAAAAATTTTTGTGCGCCCGGACTCAACTGTTGGTCGTGTCCTGCGGCGGCGTGGAGTTGTCCGATTGGCGCAATGCAAACCGTTGCGGGCACGGGCGGCAAGTTCAGCTTTTACGCGGCGGGCTTCGTGATTCTGGTCGGGCTGTTTTTGGGACGCGCCGTCTGCGGATTTCTGTGCCCGTTCGGTCTGTTGCAAGAGCTGTTGAACAAAATCCCGTCGCCGAAAAAAAAATTGCCGCGTCCGCTGACGGGCGTGAAATATTTCGTGCTGATAATGTTCGTGCTGATTTTGCCCGTCGCGTTGCCGTTGGGCGAACCGGCGTTCTGCGAATTCATTTGCCCCGCAGGTCTGTTGGAGGCGGGCTTACCGTTGATTGCCGTGCGCGAAGAATATCGCGACTTGCTCGGAAAAATTTTCGCGCTGAAATTGTTCGTGCTCGTCGCGGTGATTGTCGCTTGCGTCCTCGTGCACAGATTTTTTTGCCGCGTGCTGTGTCCGCTCGGCGCAATTTACGGCTTGCTGAATCGCTACAGCTTTTGGCAACTGAAATTTTCGGCTCAACTGTGCGTTGACTGCGGGCGGTGTCGGAAAGTTTGTCCGCTGAATCTTGATCCGACGCGTGAAAATAATTCTGCCGAATGCGTCCGTTGCAACCGTTGCGTCGATGTTTGTCCGTCGAAGGCGTTGCGACAGAAATTTTTGCGCGACGACCGCTGACCACTAAAATTCACATGCATTGCGAATTGTCGTTCGCGGCGTTATAATCGCGCTCAAAGGAGGCTGATACTTTTGAAAAACAGAGTTGTTATTACGGGCTTGGGCGCAGTCACTCCGCTCGGTCTCGGTTGGCAAAACTTTTGGCAGGCTTTAATTGACGGGCGAAACGGCATCGACAAAATTACGCGCTTCGACCCGACCGAATACACCGCGCAGATTGCCGGCGAAGTTCAAGATTTCGACCCCGTCCGGTTCGTCGACAAAAAAGAAGTCAAACGCATGGACAGGTACACGCAATTTGCTTTGGCGGCGACGCGGCTTGCGCTCGAAGACTCAAAGCTCGACCTTGCGACCGTCGACACGACACGTGCGGGCGTTTACGTCGGTTCGGGTATCGGCGGCATGGAAACTTTGCACAACCAGTACGAAAAACTTTTCGCCAAAGGTCCGTCGCGAATCAGCCCGTTTTTTATCCCGATGATGATTGCCAACATGGCGGCGGGCAACGTTGCCATTGCGTTGAAACTTCACGGTCCGTGCGAATGTATCGTGACGGCCTGCGCGTCGGGCACAAATGCTATCGGCAATGCTTTCCGCGTGATTCAACACGGCGAGGCTGATTTTATGTTCGCGGGCGGCTCCGAAGCGGCAATTTCACCTGCGGGCGTCGCCGGTTTCGCGGCAATGAAGGCTCTTTGCACCGATCACAACGACGATCCTGCGCACGCGTCGCGCCCGTTCGACAAAAATCGCAGCGGTTTCGTCATGGGCGAAGGCGCGGGCATTGTCATGCTTGAAGAACTCAATCACGCGGTCAATCGCGGCGCGCACATTTACGCGGAAATTGTCGGCTACGGGCGAAACGACGACGCTTATCACATCACCACACCCGCGCCCGGCGGTCAAACTCAAGCGGCGTGCATGAAACTTGCGCTCGACGACGCGGGGCTCAAGCCTGAAGAAATCGACTACGTCAACGCGCACGGCACCTCGACGCAATTCAACGACCGCGGCGAAACCGAAGCGATTAAAATTCTTTTCGGCGAACACGCTTACAAGTTGGCAGTTTCGTCGACGAAATCAATGACGGGGCACATGCTCGGCGCGGCGGGCGGCGTCGAGGCCATTGCAACCGTCCTGTCGATTGAAAATAATATCGTTCACCCGACGATCAATTACGAAACGCCCGACGACGGACTCGATTTAAATTATGTGCCGAACAAAGCGCAAACGCTCACCGTCAACGCGGCAATTTCAAATTCGTTCGGCTTCGGCGGACACAATGCTTGCGTCGCCTTCCGAAAATTCGTCGGATAAAATTTCACCTACAAAACAAAATTTCCCGTCACGGCGACGGGATTTTTATTTGCGGCAACATCGCGCACGGGAGGCGAATCGTCATGGCACAGAGACTTTGGACACGCGACGAAGAAATTATCGTCTTCAACCTGTATTGCAAAATTCCGTTCAGCCGTTCGTCGAAAAATCATCCCGAAGTTAAGCGAATCGCTGAACTTATCGGTCGCACGCCGTCTGCGGTCAACATGAAAATCGGCAACCTCGGCAGCTTTGACGAAACGTTGAAGGCACGCGGCATCAAGGGACTTGAAAACGCAAGCAAGCTTGACGCGCAGATTTGGGCGGAATTCAACAATCACTGGGACGAGTTGGCTTTCGAGAGCGAACGACTTATTGCCGCTCTGCAAAACAAACGCGACGAATTGCCCGTTGCAGGCGAAAAATCCGTTGCCCGCCGCGAAATTAATCAAGATTTTTTCCGTCGCGCCGTGCTTGCGTCGTATCAAAATGCCTGTTGCGTCACGGGCTTGAATATTTCGGAGTTGCTGACTGCAAGCCGCATAAAATCCGTCGGAAACGAAGGCGAGCTAACCAATCCCGCAAACGGTCTGTGCCTGAACACGTTGCACGATCGGGCTTTCGACTTGGGTTTTATCACCGTCACGCCCGATTACAAAATTCACGTTGCAACCGACATTTCTGACGCGTACGACAACGCCGCCGTCGAAAAATTTTTCCGCGCTTACGACGGGCAAGAAATTACGTGTCCCGAAAAATTTTCGCCGCTGAAAAATTTCTTGGAGTATCACAACGACGTTATCTTTCGTCGGTGACTTCAAATTTTGTAAATCAGCTGACAAGTGTTGAACTGCAATGTGGAATGTGAAATTAGGAATGAGGAATTAACTTCGCGGCAACAATTTCAAATTCCTAATTCCTAATTTCACATTGCTTTGATGTCCGCGTCAAGTGCGTCGAACAGTTCGTCGTCGAAGGTGAATTTGCCCTTGGCGATGCCGAAGCGACGGCGGTTCGGATTCGGTTTTTCGACGGGCGGCAAGTCTTCGGTGACCGACGTCATTTTGACGACGGGCTTGTTGTTGAAAGTCAAGTAAACTTCCGCGTGCGGGTCGTCGTGCAAAAATTCTACCAGGTCGGCAAGGCGGTCTTTGGCGTCGACAATGCTGACATATTTCATGTGAATCGCTCCTTTAAAGTTTTGACCGATTATATCACGTTGACGAAAAAATTTCTTGCGGCAACGTCGCGAATTGTGAGGCGACATCAAATTGTTCTACCGCTTTTAAAGCGGGCACGGCGGCGAAAAAATTTCTTGACACGAACCGACTTCAATGCGATATAATCTGCGCGAATTTTATTTACGGGAGGGAACTTTCTATGGCGACAACTCCGAAAAAGATTTGGCAGGACAGCTACCAACTCTACATTGGCGGCAAGTGGCGCGACGCCGAGGGCGGCAAGACTTTCGACGTGTACAATCCCGCGAACGGTGAGTACATGTGCAAAGTCGCCGCCGCAAGCAAAGCCGACGTCGACGAAGCCGTCAAAGCCGCGTGGGCTGCGTTTCCCGCGTGGAAGAAAACTTCGACTGCCGAACGCGCCGCGATTCTCCTGAAAATCGCCGACATCATTGACGCGAACAAAGATCATCTGGCAATGATTGAGACGCTCGACAACGGCAAGCCGATTCGCGAAACAACCGCCGTCGACATCCCGTTGAGTTCCGACCATTTCCGTTACTTCGCGGGCGTCATTCGTGCCGAAGAAGGCGCGGCGTCAATGCTCAGCGATAACGTCATGAGCATCATCCTCAACGAGCCGATTGGCGTAGTCGGGCAAATCGTGCCGTGGAATTTCCCGTTCGCAATGGCGGCGTGGAAGTTGGCTCCGGCTATCGGCGCGGGCGATTGTATCGTCTTCAAGCCGTCAAGCACGACAAGCTTAAGCGTCCTCGAATTGATGAAACTTATCGAAAATGAACTTCCCGCGGGCGTCTTGAATATCGTCACGGGCAGCGGCTCAAAAACGGGTCAATTCGTGCTCGATCACCCCGACATTCGCAAACTTGCGTTCACGGGCTCGACGGAAGTCGGTTACGCCGTCGCCGAAGCCGCCGCGAAGAAATTAATTCCCGCGACGTTGGAACTCGGCGGCAAGTCCGCGAACATTTACTTCGACGATTGCAACTTCGACAAGGCGATTGACGGCGCGTGCATGGGCATTTTGTTCAATCAAGGTCAAGTCTGCTGTGCGGGTTCGCGAATTTTCGTGCAGGATACCATTTACGACAAATTCCTTGCCGCCGTCAAAGCCAAATTCGAGTCCGTCAAAGTCGGTCTGCCGTGGGAGCCTGAAACTCAAATGGGTTCGCAGATTGACAACCGTCAGCTCGAAAAGATTTTGAATTACGTCGAAATCGGCAAGTCCGAAGGCGCGCAGGTTATCACGGGCGGACAACGTGCCAAAGTCGACGGCGGCGAAAAAGGCGCGTTCATGCAACCGACGATTCTTGCCGACGTGAACAACAACATGCGCGTCGCCTGCGAAGAAATTTTCGGACCCGTCGCGGTTGTCGTCAAATTCCACGACGAAGACGAAGTCGTCAACATGGCGAACGACAGCGAATACGGTTTGGGCGGCGCGGTCTGGACGAAAGACATTAACCGTGCGTTGCGCGTCGCCCGTGCGATTGAAACCGGCCGCATGTGGATTAACACGTACAACGAACTGCCTGCGGGCGCACCGTTCGGCGGCTACAAAAAGTCGGGCATCGGTCGCGAAACTCACAAGCTGATTCTCAACGCTTACACGCAGAAAAAAAACATTTACATCAGCATGAGCGAAAATCCGTCGGGTCTGTACTGACAATGCATAATGCGTAATTCGCAATGCGTAATGTCGACAGCGCGATTCAACGGCTGAACCGTCGACAGTCGACAAAAAAAGCAATGTGACGTTGCATCCAATTGGAGCAACCCGCAACGTTATCGCAATAAAAAAGTCCCCTGTACAACGCAGGGGATTTTTTGTTATCGCAACTCGGTCAGAAACTCTTCAAACGGCAAACCGTAACTGCAATGCGCAATGCGTAATGAAGACGGCGCGTAACAATTTCATTTCAGTTCGGTAAGGAATTCTTCAAACGGCAAGCCGTAATTCCACGGCAGATTGAGTTTTTCGGCATGAGCGATACACTTGCCGACGAAATCAGCCGCCTTGCGCGTCGCGTCCGACAAAGTTTCGCCGTTGAGCCAAGACGCCGCAGTCACCGCAAAGAACGCGTCACCCGCACCGGAACGGTCGCCGCCGATTTTTTTCGACGCAATCAGGTCAACTTGC
>JAFVBP010000240.1 GCA_017479925.1 Selenomonadaceae bacterium
CCGTCGCGGGCGGCAAAAAAGTTCGCGGGACGATTCGACTTTTGACGCAGGCACCCGGTTTCGCCGACTTGAAACAGTCACGCGAAAAAGGTCAAGCCGACTTGTCCGCGTTCCAAGTGCGAATTTACATCGACGCGAACGAAAACGTTTTGGCGGGACAGACGGTTACCGTTGAGCTTTGACGAGGTGACGCCATGGGCTTCGTTGACAGCTTCAAAGACGAGTTGAACTTTCTGTTCAGCGGCAAGGGGATGCCCTACGAGAAAGTTTGCCTGACCGTCGCCGTGATTGTCACCGTGTTGTTGACGGTTTTGATGGGACGCAATTTCGCCAAAGATGCGCCCGTCGTCGTGATTGACTTGGACAATTCGCGCTTGAGCCGCGAAATCACCACACAGATTGATTCGTCCGAATACATGCGCGTGACCGCCGTCGTCAACGTGCCGTCAAACCCGAACGAATTTTTTTACCGCGACGAAACGGTTGCCGTCGTCTACTTCCCGCAAGACTTCGAGAAAAATTTTTACACCGACACGCGCACACCGCTCGGAATTTTCTACGACAACACGAACACCGCGCAGACCGCCGACGTTCAAGGGGCAATGAACGAACTTGTCGCGATTAACAACGCAATGGCGAATCCGACTTCGACGGGCGGCTTGACGTTGAACACGCGAAAATTGTTCAATCCCGCCGGCTCAACGTCGAACGCGCAGACGCAGGGCTTTCTGTTTTTCTTCGGGTCAATGTTCTTCGTGTTCGCGACAATCGGCATGGTTCCGCGCCTGCGGTTGACACATCAGCTCGACAAAATTTTGCTCGACGGGACGCCGTGGGATTTAATCGGGCGAATCGTGCCTTACGCCGCGTGCATGATAATTTCGTTTGTCGTCGGGCTTGCAATCCTGCGCGTGTGGGGCGATTTGGTTTTCAGCGGGCGGCTCGTCGACTTTTTGCTGATTCAAGTCGTCTACGCGGTCATGCTCGGCATGATGAGCGTTTTAATCGGCTGGACGGCGTCGAATCCCGGCATTGCGTCAAGCCGAATGATTTTGTTCATACCGGGCGGATTTATTCTCGGCGGCGTGACAAGTCCGCTGTCGCACCTGTCGCCGTGGGTCGTCGCCGTGTCGCACATTTTTCCGTTGACGTGGGAATTTCACTTTACGCGGGACATAATTCAGCGCGGAGCAACGTTGCCGCAGATCAGCTCGGAAATCGGCGCGTTTTTGATTTACGTGGCAATCGTCGCCGTGCTTTTAAGTTTGCGCTTCCACACGAAACGAAACGACTTGATTAAGTCACGGCAAGCCGACGCGCTTGAAAATTTGCAGACGCCCGAAGACTTGTCGCCCGAATCGACGATACGAAACATCCTCGTGCCGACGGACGGCTCAGGGCAGGCGTTCAAAGCGTTACTTCAAGCCGTCAACGTCGCCGAGGCTTGGGGCGCACGGTTGACTTTGCTTATGGTCGTGAAAATCGAAGACGACATCGCCGATTTTGAGCAGGTGAGTTTGGGCGGTTACGTGCCCAGTGAACTCAACGCCGCCGCTTACAATCTGCTAAACGAATTGCGGCAAGTCGTGCCCGCCGACATTGAAGTTGCCACCCGCGTCGAGGTCGGTGAACCTGCAGTTGAAATCGTCAACGTCGCCGCGCAGGGCAAGTTCGACTTGATTGTCATGGGCAATCGCGGCTTCGGCGGCTTCGACACCGAAACTGTCGGCTCCGTAGCAAAGTTTGTGCAAGAAAATTCGCCCGTGCCCGTCGTTTTGGCGACAGGTATGCCCGAAGATTGGGACGACGACAACAACTTCCTCGGCGGCAAAAACGTCTGGAAGTGACGCGGTGCTTGTTACTTTTCTTTTGGCGCAAAAGAAAAGTAACCAAAAGAAAAC
>JAFVBP010000241.1 GCA_017479925.1 Selenomonadaceae bacterium
GAAATTTTTTTCGCGCTGTTGACGCAGAACAATTTTTTCCGCGACGAGGTGCAAAATTTCATCGAGCCGCCGCCGCCGTTTCACCGTTACGGGATTCCGCCGCAGTTTGATTCGGCAAAAACTTCCGTCAACGCGCAACTTGAGGACTTCAAGCAAAAACTTCGCACGCACAAATTGCCCGTCGGCGCGCTGGTCATGAATTGCAACCCGTTCACGCTGGGACATTTGCATATCGTCGAATACGCGGCGGCTCAAGTTGCGAAATTGTACATTTTCGTCGTCGAGGAAGACAAAAGCGATTTCCCGTTCGCGGACAGGTTTGAACTTGTGCGTCAAGGCGTGAAAAATTTCCGCAACGTCGAGGTTTTGCCGAGCGGTCAATTCATCATTTCGCAACAGACGTTTTCGGGCTACTTCAACAAAGCCGAACTTCAAGACGCGGCGGTTGATTCGAGTTTGGACGTTGAAATTTTCGCGACGGAAATTGCGCCGACTCTTGGCATTACGATTCGGTTTGCGGGCGAAGAGCCGACCGACAGCGTCACGCGACAATACAACGATACGATGCGAAGAATTCTTCCGCGACACGGCATCGAGTTTCGCGAAATTCCGCGCAAAACTTTCGACGGCGAAGTCATAAGCGCAAGCACCGTTCGCGAATTGCTCAAACGCGGCGACTTCGCCCGAATCAAAAATCTTGTGCCCGAAACGACCTTCGACTATCTGCGACAACGTTTCGCCGCGAACTGAAAAGTGATTCCGGTCGACAAAATCTGTCGGCGGCACTTTTAAAAAGTGCACAAACAACTGTCGCGACCCGCTTTAAAAGCGGGGGAACAACTGGAGTTATCCGCGACGTTATCGCCGTTCAAACGTTACCGCCGCGAACTGAAAAGTGTCGGCGAATTTTTTTGCGCGACGTGTTATAATCGGCGGCGAAAATTTTTTTGGAGGTGTCAACGTGGCAAACTCATCTGTAAGTTATAAATGTCCGAATTGCGGTGCGCCGCTGAGTTTCCTGCCGGGCAAGAAAACCGTCACCTGCGAATATTGCAGCACGGAGTTTGAAGTCAGCGCGATTGAAGAACTTTTCCGCAAAAAGCAGGAACTTGCCGTTCAAGCCGCACAAGCTCAGGAAGCAAAGTGGGAGACCGAAAACGCAGGCTCCGAATTCACCGACGACGAAGCGAAAACTCTGCACGCCTTCACCTGTTCGAGTTGCGGCGCGGAACTTGTCTGCGACGAAAACACCATGGCGACCGAATGCGTCTACTGCGGCAACCCGACGATGATTCCGAAACGTTTTGACGGCATGTTGAAGCCCGATTACGTTATCCCGTTCAAAAAGACGAAAGCCGACGCCGTTGCCGCGCTGAAAGAATTTTACAAGGGCAAGTATCTTTTGCCGAGCGATTTCACCGCGAACAACCGCGTCGAGGCAATTCAGCCGATGTACGTGCCCTTTTGGCTGTTCGATTCGCATGTCTCCGCGCAGGTTGATTTCCGAGCCGAACGAATTCGCAAATACAGCGACGGCGATTACAACGTTACCGAAACGCAAGTTTATCAATGCCGACGCGAAGGCACGATGAGTTTCAAAAAAATTCCCGTCGACGGCTCCAAAAAGATGGACAACGATTACATGGACAGCATTGAGCCGTTCAATTACAACGAGCTTGTCGAATTCAGCGCGGCTTACTTGACGGGTTATCTTGCCGACAAATACGACATGGACGCCGACGCCTGCGCGCCCCGCGCAAATAAACGCGTCGAAAACAGCACGATTGAAATTTTGCAAAATACCGTTCAAAACTATGACGCCGTGCAAGTCGAAAATGCCGCCGTCATGAAAGATGTCGGCAAGGTCAGTTATGCAATGGTGCCCGTGTGGATTTTGACGACGCGTTATCAAGACAAGCCGTATACCTTCATGATGAACGGGCAGACCGGCAAAGTTGTCGGTTCGCTGCCTTACGATTCGACGAAAGCAATTTTGTATCCCGCGCTGATTTCGCTGTTGCTGTTGCCGGTTTTCTATCTCATTGCGCCGGTGATTTTTATGCTTTTGTCGATGTTTATTTGAGGAGGCGGCAACATGAAAAAAATTTTTTACTGCGCATTGACTTTCGGACTGTTCGCGTTGATTTTCGTGCTGAATTTTTCCGTGACGAACGCGGCGACTCAGCTTCCGAACAATCCCGTCACTTCCAAGCAAGTTTCGGCACTCAGCGATAAATGCGGGCTGTTGAGCGCGGCGGACATTAATTCGATCTCGCAAAAAATTCAGCGCGTGGAGGCGGCGCACAAAACCAAAATCGCAATTTCTTTCGTGCCGTCGACGAACGGTAAAGACATTATCGACGCATCCGACAACATGCGAAACAAACTTCCGTCGGCACCGAACGGCAAAATTGTTTTACTCGTCGCAATGGACAATCACCGTTACGAAATGGCGACCGATACCGTGATGATGAATATAATCACGCAGTCGGACGGCATACCCTACCTGAAGCAGCAAATTAAATCCGCGCTCCACAACGGCGACTATTCGGGCGCGTGCAACAATTTCGTCGACGGCGTTGATATGCTTGTTTCTTACTACGAAACGAACGGTCAAGCTTACGTCGACCCCGACGCCGCCGACGAAGAATTTGCCGTCAAAGCCGGTATCGCGGTCATTCTCGCGCTGATTGCTTTTTACTTCATTCGTTCGTATCTTATCGCCAGCATGAGCAACGTTCATCACGCGGCGAGGGCGACCGATTATCTCGAAGAAGATTCCGTCAAGATTACGAATACCAGTGACATGTTTCTGTTCAGTCACATTACCAGATCGGAAAGATCAAGCAGCAACCGTTCAAGCGGCGGGCACAGCGGCGGCGGCGGTGGCGGCGGCAGCTTTTAACTGCAATTAGGAATTAGGAATTTGAAATTGTAACAGCCGCTGTAATCATTCCACATTCCTAATTACAAATTCCACATTGCAGTAAAAAAAATCCCCGGCAGTCAAGCGACCGTCGGGGTAAATTTTTTTCGGGGTGAATTTGATGCGTCAGAGATTTTCTTTAACGAGCGCGAACAGCTTGGAATCGGCGGTTGCGCCCGTAAAATGCGTTATTGCGGCGTCGATGCCGTTCGCTTTGATGAAGTCTTGAACTTCGACTGCCTCTTTGTCTTCGGCGTAATCGAATTTGAGCGCGGCGGCAATGACTTTCGCCAAAGCGTTCGGAGTTTTGCCGCGTTCGAGCAGTTGCGTCGCGGGACTGACCAATCTGTCGGCGGCGGAAAGTTTGCGTTTCGGACCGCGGGCAACGCGTGTGACTTCGTCGCTCAAATTCGGGTTCTTGAAGCGCGTTTCGGTCGTCGCGACATATTTGCCGTGAACTTCGGGATCGAAGCCGTATTTGTCAATCAGAAGCGCGGAAGTTTCAGCCCAAACTGCGCGGGCGGCGGCAACAATTTCGTCGTCCTTCATTGCGGTGCTCATGTCGGTGTAGCCTTTTTGATACGCAAGGTAAGCAATGGACGCGTGACCGGTGTTGACCGTGAAAAGTTTGCGTTCGATATACGCGCCGAGGTTGTCGACGAGCGTCATGCCTTTAATCGCGGGAATTTCGCCGACAACGCCTTTCGAGTCAACGTCCCATTCGGCGTACGGTTCGACCTTGACCAAAAGTTTTTCGTCGTTTTTCTGCAAAGGAACAATCCTGTCGACCGCCGCGTCGGGGAAGCCGATAAGCTTTTGAACTTCGGGCTTGATGTCGTCGGGCAGATTTTCGTAGACGAAATTTTTCAGCACGGTTGAGCCGCCGACCATGTTTTCGCAAGCGATGATGTTGAGCGGAGTTTTGTTCGTCGCAACGCGTTTGACGAGACCTTTCGCGATATTCGGCGCGATAAACTTCAAGATGTTGGGACCGATTGCCGTGGTGACGATGTCCGCGTCGACAATGGCGTCGAGCAGTGCGTCGAGATTTTCGTTGCTGTTGATTGCGCTGACGTTTTCGACGAGCGTCTTATCCGCCTCGCCGAAAATCTGAACGTTGTACTTGCCGAGCGTGTTGATGTCGTCGACGAGCGGAGCCGCAACGTCAACAAACGTCACGTGATAGCCCGCCTGGCTCAACAGCAGACCGATAAAGCCGCGTCCGATGTTGCCCGCGCCGAAGTGTACAGCTTTTTTCATGGTGTGACCTCCTGTTAAGAGACAAGTGACACGGGACAAGGGACAAGTTCAACTCGTCCCGCGTCGAAATTACTTGCGCAGTGATTCAAAAAATTTCGCGTCGACGGGGCAACGTGACGTTGCATCCAATTGGTTTGGCGTTGACGCTCTGACCAACGTTCGAGTGCGCCGAAAGTCAAGCACGCCGCCGCCATCAACGTTGCCAAAATAACCACTAACCACTAACCACTAACCACTAACCACTAATCAGCCTTTCGTGAACATGTCGAAGAGAACTTGCGGATCTTTGGTCGTGTAAGCTTTCTGCAGATCTTCTTCGGAGTATTCCATTGTGATTGTCGCCAAATTCGCGATAATCGCGAGATGGTCGTCGCCCTTGCCCGCGATACCGACAATCAGATGTGCGGTGTTTTCGTCCGAGAATTTGACGCCCTGCGGATATTGCATGACGACGAGACCGGTTTTGATGACGTGTTGTTTAACCGCGTTTTCGCCGTGCGGAATTGCAATGCCTTGACCGATGTAAGTCGAAATGTCGCGTTCGCGAGCCAACATGCCTTCGATGTACGGTTTTTCGACGTAGCCGCTCTTGAACAGCAGTTCGCCCGCCGCACGAATCGCGTCTTCCTTGCTGACGGATTTCAAGCCGACTTTGACGTTTTCTTTAAGCAGGACGCCTTCTTTAAGCGTGGTGCCGCCCGCGTCGTCACTGCCGCCGTCGTCTGCGGGAGCTTCGACGCCGCCGCCTTTGAGACGTTCGCTGATGATGTCGTAAACGTTATTGTTGGTGAAGTCTTTAACCCAAATGTGTTCTGCCTGCGGTGAATCGGCACGTGCGCGTTCGGCAAGTTTTTCGTGTGAAACGACAATCTGCGCGTCTTTGGGAATGTTGCCGATAGCGAAGTTTTTGACCGTGATGTTTTTGTAGCCGTCTTTCTGGAGTTTTTTGCGCAGAGCCGCCGCGCCGAGTGCACTGGAGCCCATGCCCGCGTCGCAAGCGTAAGCGATAAACTTGATGTCTTTGCCGGCGACTTGTTTTTCGCCCGACTGACCTTTGGAGGCAGCTTTCATTGCCTTCATGTTCGCCTGTGCCGCTTCGAGTGCGTCTTCTTTCTGCGCGTCAGCCGCCGCCGTCGCCTTGATGAAAACTGACGAGACCGCGAAACTCACGCCTGCCGCAGCCGCGACCGCCGCAATGTTCGCGAAGTACGCGCCGGGTGCCGTCATTGCCATAATCGCGATAAACGAGCCGGGTGCCGCAGGAGCAACGAGACCGCCGTTGAGCAACGTCAACGTGAACACGCCCGTGACGCCGCCCGCCATAACCGCGAGAATCAGCGCAGGTTTCATGAGCACGTACGGGAAATAAATTTCGTGAATGCCGCCGAAGAAGTGAATGATGACCGCGCCGGGTGCCGAGCCTTTAGCGTTGCCGACGCCGAAGAGCGAATACGCAAGCAACACGCCGAGACCGGGGCCGGGATTCGATTCAATCATGAAGAAAACCGACTTGCCGACTTCCTGCGCCTGTTGCATGCCGAGCGGTGTGAAGACGCCGTGGTTAATCGCGTTGTTTAGGAACAAGATTTTCGCAGGTTCGACCAAAATCGACACGAGCGGCAAAAGTCCCGCGCTGACGATTGCGCCGACCGCCGAGGCAAGCCCGTCCGTGATACTTGAGACAATCGGACCGACGAAACTGTACGCCGCGCAGGCAAGCACGCCGCCGAGGATACCCGCCGAAAAGTTGTTGACGAGCATCTCGAAGCCGCCGGGGATTGAGTCTTGCGCCGCCTCGTCGAACTTTTTAATCACGACGCCGCCAATCGGACCCATAATCATTGCGCCCATGAACATCGGAATGTCCGTGCCGACGATAATGCCCGCCGTTGCAATGGCACCGACGACGCCGCCGCGGTGACCGTAGACGACTTCGCCGCCCGTGAAACCGATTAATGTCGGGAGCAGCCATTTCGCCATCGGTCCGACAAGTTCCGCAAGTCCTTCGTTGGGTATCCAGCCTGCGGGAATGAACAGTGCCGTGATGAAGCCCCAAGCAATGAACGCGCCGATATTCGGCATGACCATTGCGCTCAAGAAGCGACCGAATTTCTGCATGGCCTCTTGCATGAGTAACACCTCCGAAAAGCAATTTGGAATGTGAAATGTGGAATTAGGAATGAGTTCGCTAAATCCTACGTCGAATTGTAGACGACAAGTCACCGCGTGGCAAGCAAAACACCTTTTGCGGCGTCCGTGTCCACTGCGGACAAAATTTCACGACGGCAAGACTTCAATCCGCGTTCAGCCTTTCCAACCGAGTTGTCGGGCGCGTGCGAAGTCCGCTTGAGCTTTGTCGTTGTCGCCGAGTCGTTGCCAACACACGCCGCGACCGACATACGCACCGACATCATCGGGCTTGAGTTCAATCGCCGCGTCAAGGTCGGCAAGCGCACGTTCGTATTGCTCCAGCAGGAAGTAAGCGGCACTGCGATTAATGTACGTTGTCGCGTTGTTCGGATTGAGTTCAATAGCCTTCGTGTAATCTTGAACTGCCCGTTCGTATTGCTGTTGACTGAAGTAAGCGAAACCGCGATTGTTGTACGCGTCCGCGAAATCGGGATTGAGTTTAATCGCCGTCGAGTAATCGGCAATCGCCCGCTCGTTTTGATTCAAATGAGCATAAGCGAAACCGCGATTGTTGTACGCCCAAGAATAATTCGGGTCAAGTTTAATCGCCGCGTCAAGGTCGGCAATCGCCCGCTCGTATTGATTGAGATTGTTGTACGCCGTGCCGCGATTGTTGTACGCCATAACAAAATTCGGCTTGAGTTGCAAAGCCTCGTTGTACAGCCGAATCGCGCCGTTGTAATCTTTGGCGTAAGCAAGTTTGTTGCCCTCGTCGACTTTCCTGTTCGCCAAAAAATCGCGGTCAACTTGATTCATCTGTTGACGAATTTGATCGCGTTGAGCCTGTGACGTGGCGCGATTGTACTGCTCTTTCAACGCGTCGACTTGCTCGTCGTTTTTGTCGATGGCGTCCTGCAACTGCGCGTTCTGCCGAATGACATTGACTTTGTCGGTGTCGTCGCGCTTTAGCCAATCGTAAATGCCGTCGGTGTCGATTGAGGCCTTGAGCGTCGCACGGTACATTAAACCTGCTTCGCCGTCAGCCTCGAAGGGCACGGGAACAATCTTCACGTCGAAAACGCTGATGATGTCGTTCATGACGGCTGAAACTTCGTCGTCGGCAAGTTCGCTGTCAATCGTGCGCGAAAAAGTTTTAATCGCGACGCCGGCTCGTTTTTGAGCGTCACGTTCGGCACGCTGTTGAGCGCGTTGTTTGGCAATGTCGTGGTTTTCAAAATCGCTCATGATGTATTGACCCGTGCCGTCGAAAACCTGAATCGCCGCGTAAACAAAAGTTGCCGTCAACAAGCACACTGCCGCGACAATCAACGCAAGAAATTTCTTCATGGTGTGTTCACCTCCGTTGAAAAATTTTTCGCAAACACGAACGGTAAATCCGGCCGTCATGGATGACGGCCAAACCGCACGCGCACGATACAGGATGTATCGTAGCGGGCGCGTCTTTCTTTGCTACTTTCTTTCCACGCGGAAAGAAAGTAGATTCAACGCAAAAATTTTTCGCGGCGACGGAAAATCTTCCTGCATGTGCTATAATCGGCGCGAGAATTTTTTACGGGTGATTGACATGCAAGACGAAAAATCTTACTACGCCGAACAACGCGAACTTCTGCGCGACGCCTTCGCCGAAATCGGGCGCAAAGCCGAATTGATTTTGACGGTCGGGCAACTGCTCATGGAAAACGGCGCGGACACAACGCAAATCGTGCGCGACATGAAACGAGTTGCCGCCTTCATGGGCATCGACGAAGCGAAATTTCACCTGCACATCATGTTCACGACGTTAATGTTAAATATCAGCGACGAACATCACTCGCACACGTCTTTTCGCAAATGTCCCAAGCACGGCGTCAACATGAAGACAATTTCCGCAGTCAGTCGGTTGACGTGGCGGGCACTGCGCGAACATTACACGCTTGACGAATTCAAAAGCGAACTTGACGCCGTCGCCAAACGTCCGCGCTATCCGCAGTGGTTGACAATTTTGGCGGCGGGTTCAGGTTGCGGCTCGTTCTGCACGCTGTTCGGTTGCGACTTCAACGCGGCGATTTACACGGCGATAAGCGCAATGGTCGGCAAAATCGTCCAAATGCAATGCGCGGAACGTTTCGGAATTAATCCGTACATGTCGATGATGATTGCGGCGTTTTCGGCGGTGAGCGTCGCGGACTTGATGCACTTTTTGCCGACGTCGACGCCGTGGCACCCGATGATTGCCGCGTCGCTGTTTTTGGTGCCGGGCGTGCCGATAATCAACGCGTTCAGCGACATGCTCAACACTTACTTAATCAGCGGCACGGCTCGGATTTTGCACACGCTGATAATCGTCGGCGCGTCAGCTTTCGGAATTGTCTTCGCTATCGGCATGTCGACTTTTAATCCGTTCGAGGGTCTGCCGACTGTGTCGGAGAGCAATTATCTGCTGTTCGCGTTGGCGGCGGCTACGGGCGCGGCAAGTTTTGCGATATTTTTCAACGTGCCGAAACGTTTGTTGATTGCGGCGGCGATTGGCGGAGCGATTTGCGTTTGCACGAGAAATTTTTTCATCTTTGAACTGGGCATGACTTCTGCCGTCGGGACGCTCGCGGGCGCGACTTTGGTCAGCGTCCTAGCCGTCAAAGCTATACATTGGCTCCACTCGCCGTCGCTGGTTTTGGTCGTGCCGGCGGTAATTCCGCTTGTGCCGGGTGTGCTGATTTATTACACGCTGTTTGCAATAATCAACGTCGGTCAACTTTCGCCTGAAGACTTTTTGGAGGCAGTTCAATTCGGCGTCAACGCGACGTTGATAATTTTGGCGATTGCCATTGGCGCGGCGGCTCCGGCAATTTTCGCGAATCGCTCACTGTCGCGCATGAGCAAAGACAAGCAGGAAAAATTGCTCACCGAAATTTACGAAACCGACTTAAAAGACTGAGCGGCGGCAACGTCTGCGATTGGAGGCTTATTTACATGCACGAAATTGTTAAAAGTTTGCAACTCAAAGATTACAATCCCTGCGGCGACTTGACGGGGCGCGAACGACAACTTTGCGACGAGGCGGCGACGAATTTCCCGAATCTGCCGTTCGTCGAGGTCATGCGCGCCGTTGCCGTCAAAGCCGTCGCCGAACTCGATCACGAAAAAGTTTTCCCGAACGAAGCCGCGCTTGTCGATTGGGCTTTGCATGAACTCAACAAAGACGAGTGGCACGTCGTAGTTAAGTTTGACGAGTCGTCGCCGCTTGAAGTCGGGCTGTCGAAATATTTGGCGCATGTGTTGTACGAAAACCGCTACAATATCCACTACAACGCGCTGGTCAACTACTGCCGCACGCTTGACGAAAAAGTTTTCGGCATCGGCATTACGGCGGAGCAACTTGAACACAAAATCGACGAACTTGCGAAGTCGGCGGACACTTCGACGAGGGTCAACGCGCTGATTGACAAGTTGCTGAACTTCGTCAAAGGTTCACAGTCGAATTCGATCATCGACGGCGTTGTCGCACTGTTCCAATCGTTCACGTGAAAATTTTTCGCGGCGCGCTATTGCAATTTAAAAATCAATCTGCTACAATCGCAAGCGTTTTCGGGTTGTGGCTCAGTTTGGTAGAGCACCGTGTTCGGGACGCGGGGGTCGCAGGTTCAAATCCTGTCAACCCGACCAACATTGTAAATTTCAGGCGGGAGTTGCAAACTTCCGCCTTTTGCGTTGTGAGGTTATTGTTATGCGAAAAGTTTTAGTCTTAATTGTTTGGCTCTGTTGCGTCGGTTACGCGGCGGGCGATTATTTCGTCAAATTCGCGCTGGAACGCGGTGAGGACTTGTCGCCGCCGAAAGCCTGCGCGAACATTGCAGACCCGAATTTGAAAGCTCCGCCCGTGCCGAATTTCGCGCACGAAGATTGGACGCTTACCAGTTTCGACGGTTTGACGTTGTACGCGGAAAAATTTTCGCCCGAAACTCCGTCGACGAATTGGGCGATTTTGATTCACGGCTACGGTCGCGACGGCACTTTTGCTTACGATTACGCCGAAGAATATCTCAAACGCGGTTGGAACGTTTTGATTCCCGACCTGCGCGCCGCGGGTAAAAGTTCAGGTAAATTCATAACCATGGGCGCGTTGGAAAGCCGCGACGTTTGCGCTTGGGCGACGAAAATTGTCGACGCTCAACCCGACGCGAAAATCATTTTGCACGGCGTGTCGATGGGTGCCGCAACCGCACTGCTTGCCGCCGCGCAGGAGCCGCCGAATTTGGTTGCCGTCGTCGAGGATTGCGGTTACACTTCGGCTTACGAAATGTTCACCGCGCAGTTGAATAAAATTTTCGGACTGCCCGAATATCCCGTGATGCCTTGCGCGAATTTGGTTTGTCAATTTCGTACGGGCGTGAAAATTTCGGACGCCGCGCCGCTTGA
>JAFVBP010000242.1 GCA_017479925.1 Selenomonadaceae bacterium
GAGGAACTTTTGGCAAAAGAACTTTACGGCGAAGAACCCGACGGCAAGTTGCAAATGGTGCGCACGCACGACGAACACTTGCCCGCCGCGCCGTTGCCGTTTCACGCCGAGCCGACGATTTACCAGGACAACACGACGATTATGCGCACGGACGACAACAACGTCGACATCGATATCGAAATGGCGTCTTTGGCGAAAAATCAAATGTACTACAACGCCGCAGTCAATCAATTCGGCGGATACATCACGATTTTACGAAACGCCATAACCAGCAGCGGTCAGTAATTCAAGGAGACAGTTATCATGGGCATGTTTTTGGGCATTGACGCGGCGGCTTCGGGCTTGACGGCAGAACGCCTGCGCATTGACGTCATCTCGAACAATATCGCAAACTCCAACACGACGCGAACAGACGCGGGCGGAGCTTATCACCGCCGTTATGTCGTTTTTGAGCCGCGTGAGAGGACGCCGCAGACTTTCGAGCAAACTTTGATGCGTGCCGTCGGTTTGAGTCAACAAACGGGCGAAGGCGTTCGCGCAGTTTCAATCATGGAAGACACGACGCAGGGACCGCTTGTTTACGATCCCGGTCACCCGGACGCAAACGCCGAAGGTTACGTCGAAAAGCCCAACGTCAATGTCGTCGCCGAAATGGTCGACATGATAACCGCCCAACGCGCTTACGAGGCAAATACCACGGCTATAAGTTCGGCAAAAGCAATGTTCTCAAAGACGCTTGAAATCGGTAAGTAATTTTTTTGTGCGCCCGTCTGAAAGTTGTTTGGTAATTGCCTTTCAACGTGCTATAATCGCTAAATCGAAACTTCGACGGTTGACGAAAGGTAAGGTGACGAGATGGAGATAACGCCATTGGAAATGACGCCCGTGCATATGAGCGCACGCAGTCATCTGGGCGAAACACAGGTTAAAGAGCCGGTCAAAAGTTTTGGCGAATATCTGGTTGATTCATTGAAAAAAGTAAACGAACTTGAGCTTGAATCCGAACACCTCAACGCGGCACTTGCGGCGGGAAGGATAGAGGACGTTTCTCAAGTTGTGGTTGCCTCTCAAAAAGCGGAACTCGCGCTCCAATTGACGCTCCAATTGCGAAACCGTGCGACGGCGGCATATCAAGAAATTATGCGCATGCAGGTGTAGGCAATAGGCAATAGGGAACAGGTAACGGCTAGTCCCTAGTCCCTAGAAAGGACTGAGTTTATTGGCGAATTGGAGAGAGCGGCTCCAAGAGCTTTGGAACAGATACGATCGACGACGCAAGTTGATTTTCTTCGGCGCGCTTCTTGCCGTGATTTTGGCTTTCGTCGGCGCAAGCGTTTGGTACGGTTCCAAACCCGACTACGTGCCGCTGTATACCAATTTGGAGACGAAAGACGCCGGCGACGTTGTAAACAGCCTGAAAGAAACGGGCGTGCCCTACGAATTGGTCGAGGACAAAAAAGGCGCGACAATTCTGGTGCCCGCCCCGCAAGTTCACGATTTGCGACTGGATTTGGCCTCGGCGGGTCTGCCACGCGGCAACAAAGGTTTTGAGCTTTTTGACGACAGCAAACTCGGCGTCACGGAGTTCCAAAACAAAATCAATTACCTGCAGGCCTTGCAAGGCGAATTGACGCGCACAATCGAACACCTCGACAGCGTCGAAAAGGCGCGTGTTCATATCGTCCTGCCGGAAGACAGCCTCTATAAGAAAAACGAAAAACCCGCGACGGCGTCAATCCTTTTGATGCTCGCGCCCGAAGCGAAATTGACTCCGCCCGAAATAAAAGGCATTGTCAACTTGGTCAGTCACAGCGTTCAAGGTTTGAATCCCGAAAACGTCACAATCGTCGACGCCG
Organism: Selenomonadaceae bacterium; assembly: GCA_017479925.1. Classification (GTDB taxonomy): domain Bacteria; phylum Bacillota; class Negativicutes; order Selenomonadales; family Selenomonadaceae; genus Quinella. The sequence continues at coordinate 1,857 of JAFVBP010000242.1, forward strand.
AAGGCAACATCTTAAACAAAAGCGACGACGACGCGCTTGAACGCGAAGCCCAAATGAATTTGCGGGCACTCAATCAAATTGAGATGACCAAAAAAGTTCGCGACCACATTCAACAGAACGTCCAAACTTTGCTCGACAAAACTTTGGGCGACGGCAACGCTTTCGTTCGTGTCAGTGTCGAATTGGATTTCGACGACAGGAAGATTGACCGCCAAACTTTTACGCCCGTGGTCGACGAGTCAGGCATTATTCGTTCCCAACAAGACATAAGCGAAAGTTATAACGGCGAATCGACAATCCCCGGCGGTCCGGCAGGCGTGCAATCGAACATTCCCGGTTACGTCGCCGAAGATCGCAGTGCCAACGCCGAATATGAGCGCAAAGAGTCCACACGCAACTACGAAATCAACGAGGAAAACCAAAAAATTATCGCGTCGCCCGGCTCAATTCGCCGACTTACCGTCGCCGTTTTGGTCAACGACTCCATAACCGAACTTCAACAAGAAGGTCTCCTGCGCGCCGTAAGTTCCGCGGCAGGCATCAACGAAGAACGCGGCGACACAATTTCGGTCGAGCCAATGCCGTTCAACACCGAACTGCGCGATCAACGTTTGGCTCAGGAGCGTCAGGAGCAGTTGCGCAAAGACAGAATTTTGTACACGGAGATTGCGGCGATGATTCTAATTGCGGCGTTGGTTTTGGGCGGTTTCCTCATGTACCGTTGGAAGAAACGCAAAGAACGTCAGGCGGAAATTGCCGAACGTCTTGCGGCAGAGCGACGCGCCCGCGAAGAAGCCCGTCGCGCCGAAGAAGCCGCACGTCGCGCCGAAGCCGAAGAACGTCAACGCGCACTCGAAGCCAACGAAATCGAAGAGGACAACCTCACGCCCGAAGAGAAACAGCAGATGACCGAAAAGGACGCTATCCTTAAACTCATTGACGAGAAACCTGCCGAAGCCGCCATGCTCATCAAGACTTGGTTGGCAGAGGACGATTGATTTTTTCCCTGCGGTTGACAGTCGGTGACAATTTTGCCGACCGCCAATCGCTTTTATTTTGAACGGAGGTATTGACATGCCCGCAGCAGCAGCAGCACCCGATATGTACAGCGAACCGAAGCCGATGACTTCA
>JAFVBP010000243.1 GCA_017479925.1 Selenomonadaceae bacterium
ACCGTCGAAGTCAAGCCGTCAAGCGTCGAAGTCAAGCCGTCGTCAATCGCCGAAGTCAAGCCGTCGCAACCGTCGAAGTCAAGTTGTCAACCGTCGAAATCAAGTCGTCGCAACCGTCGAATCAAGTTGTCAACCGCCGAAGTAAGCCGTCGTCAACCGTCGAAGTCAAGTTGTCAACCGTCGAAGTCAAGCCGCGTCAACCGTCGAAATCAAGTTGTCAACCGTCGAAGTCAAGTTGTCAACCGCCGAAGTCAAGTCGCGTCAACCGTCGAAGTCAAGTTGCCGTCAATCGCCGAAGTCAAGTCGCGTCAATCGTCGAAGTCAAGTCGCGTCAACCGTCGAATTCAAGCCGTCGCAACCGTCGAATTCAAGCCGCGTCAACCGCCGAAATCAAATTGCCCGTGACGTTGAATCAATGATTCGTGGCGTTTTTCAACAGCGCGTCTTTCAAGCGACCTTCAATCGCGACGAGTTCTTTTTCGGCAGCTTGACGTTTTTGGCGACCTTCGCGTTGAATGCGGAGAGTTTCCTCAATCGTCGAAATCAAATCTTCGTTGACTTTTTTGACGGTTTCAATGTCGACGATGCCGCGTTCGTTCGCCGTCGCCGTGTCAATTGAATTTTGCTTGAGCATTTCGGCATTGCGGCGGAGCAAGTCATTTGTCGCGTCGGCAACCGTGCGTTGAAGTTCGATGACTTCTTTTTGCCGCCCGAGACCGAGCGCAATGACGAGTTGATTTTTCCACAGCGGGATTGTGTGGAATATCGCCGACTGCACGCGGTCAATCAAGACGCGGTCGTTGTTTTGAATCAGGCGAATTTGCGGCGCGGTTTGTATCGCCAACGTCTTGCTGAGCTTGAGGTCGTGAAGTTTTTTCTCGAAACGGTCAACGCTCTGTTCAAAGTCGCTGACAACTTGAACCGCCATCGGGTCGCCCGAAGCCGCCGCCTGTTCGCGCAGTTTCGGCAAAGTCGTCGTGCGCATTTCGTCGAGTTTCTCTTCGCCGGCGCGAATGTAAAGTTGCAGATCTTTGAAGTAGTCGAGATTTTTCTTGTACAGCGTGTCGAACATGACGACATCTTCCATCATCTTGACTTTCGCGCCTTCAAGACCGGCTTGAATTTTTTCAACCTGCGTCGAAAGTTTGTCGTAGCTCTGCATCAGGTCGTCGGCTTTGTTCATGAGCGAACCGATAATCGGCAGGTTGCTCAAGAAACTGTCGTTCTTTTTGGTCACGTCGAAGCCTTTGACTTTGCTGACGAGGTCGTTCAAAAGCGTGCCGACTTCGCCCGAATCTTTCGTGCGGACTTTCGCCAAAATGCTGTCGGAAAACTGCGCGATTTCCTTTTGAGCGGGTGCGCCGAAAGTGAGCGACGTGCTCGAATCGGTCAAGTCAATGCCGTCTTTGATCGATTGAACTTTGGCAAGTTCGGCGGGCGACAGCGTTTCGACTTGTTGCGTCACCGTCGCGATTTCTTTTTCGGGTTCGACGGGCGTGACGGCTTGCGTCTGCACTTCGGATTTTTTCTTCGCCAACAAAGCGTCAAGGTTTATCTCTGCCATGGTTGTAACTCCTTCCAAAAATTAATCTGCACGAATCATCTGCGGCGTCAACGTGATTGACATTTGCGCAACAAAAAATTATCTGCGGCGACGGTCTCTGTCGCGTCGGCAACGTGACGTTGCATCCAACGTGATTGACATTTGCGCAACAAAAAATCATCTGCGGCGGCGGTCTCTGTCGCGTCGCGAATCTTTTTTGGCAATATACTGGTCGTAAAAATCTTCGACGGGCATGAACAGGTAGCGAATTCCTTCGACGATGCCAATCCACGTCGGAAGCGTCGTCCAACTCAAAAGGAAGTACAGCACGCCTTGAATCGTCTTGCCCTGATAAAATTTGTGTGCACCGAACGCGCCGAGGAAAATTGCCAGCGCGGATTGAATCAATTTCGTCTGCACAATTTGCGGGCGATCTTCTTCCGGGAACGGCGACAACTCTTGCGAATCGTCGTTACCGCGGCGAACGCGTCGTTGCATTGCCTGCGCGGGAATAAATTTTCGCGGCGGCTCAATTTCAATCGGGCGGTCGAGCAAATCCGTATCGATTCGCACGTTGCCGTATTCGTCCTTCGCGCCAACGTCGTGCGGTTTCGTCGAAATGCCTTCAGCGTTGAGCTGCTGTTGCATGACGGTAAGCTCCGCGTCGACGGAAATAATTTGGTCGTTCAAGACGTGTTCAAACTGGTCTTGATAGGCGTCGTCAAGCGATGCCAAAGTCTGCTTCATGCGGTCTTTGAGGTCTTGAACTTTGTCCGTCGAAAGTTGCGTGTCTTCAAGTTCGCGATACTGCTTGACGATTTTGACGGCGCGGTCTTGATAATAATCGATAAACTTCGACGCAAGCGCAATTCGTTCGGGATGTTTTTCCAGGTGCGTCAACAAATTTTTCGCCGTGCGTTGCAAGCGGTTAAGTTGCGCGGACAATTCGCGGTCGGAAAGTTGTTGCCGCGCCTCTTCGAGGAAGTTGAAATCTTGCATAGCCTTGTCGAAGTTCTCTTGCAAAAACTGCGCACGTTCGACCTCAAGCTCTTTCAAGTCAAGTTGCGGTGTGCGATTTTTGCGCCAATCCCAAAAAGCTTTGCCGCCGAAAATCACGCCCGCCGTCATCAGAATCACGATTAAATAATTCAGCAAGTTTTCCACGGTCGCCACCTCCAAAGTCGTTTGACGTGCGCATTGTACCATAAAAATTTCAGACGTGCACACTTTTTGCCGCGTTGACAAAAATTTGTTCGACGTGCAACGGTAATTCGGTTGTCGTGAGCGCGAACTGCCGCGTTGACAAAAATTTGTTCGACATGCGACGGTAATTCGGTTGTCGTGAGCGTGAATTGCCGCGTTGACAAAAATTTGTTCGACACGCGACGGTAATTCGGTTGTCGTGAGCGCGAACTGCCGCGTTGACAAAAATATTTGCTCGGCTACAATGTTTGCAAACCTAACATCGGAGGCGAAACAATTTGCTTGATATACATAATCTGCGCGTCAACGTCGGCGACAAAGAAATTCTTCACGGGCTGAATTTGCACGTCGGGCGCGGCGAAATTCACGTTATCCTCGGCGCGAACGGCGCGGGCAAGTCAACGCTCATGAACGTCATACTCGGTCACCCGAAATATGAAATCACGGGCGGCGAAATTCTCTTCGACGGGCAAGACTTGACGACGCTGAAAACTTTTGAGCGGGCACGACGCGGAATTTTCCTGTCGTTTCAGTCGCCCGAAGAAATTCCCGGCATCACCGTCGAAAACATGTTGCGCACGGCAAAGCAAGCCGTCACGGGCGAAAAAATCAAAATTCTGCAGTTCCGCAAAGACCTGCGCGCATTGATGGGCGAACTGCAAATTGACCCCGCGTATGCAAGCCGTTACATGAACGTCGGCTTCAGCGGCGGCGAAAAGAAACGCAACGAAATTTTACAGCTGCTCGTGCTCAATCCGAAACTTGCACTGCTCGACGAAACGGATTCGGGGCTTGACGTTGACGCGGTCGAAATCGTGTCAAGCGGCGTCGCCAAATTCCACAACGAAAACAATTCCTGCATAATCATCACGCACAACGCGCAGATTTTGAAACACCTGCCCGTTACTCGCGCACACGTCTTTTTGAACGGGCGAATCGTCACAAGCGGCGGCGCGGAACTCGTCGACGAAGTCACGGCTCGCGGTTACGCTCAATTCGAGGTCGCGTCATGAAAAATTACATTGCAGACATCGAACGGGCACTTTACGACATTCGCGACGCCGACAGGTCGATTTACAAGTCGGACGCGGGCTTGACGGAGCAAGTTGTTCGCGACATTTCCGCACGAAAAAAAGATCCGCCGTGGATGCTTGACTTTCGCTTGAAGTCGCTGGAAACTTACCGCCGCATTGACTTGCCGACGTGGGGCGCGGACATTTCCGAACTCAACATGGACGAAATTGTCACTTACGTCAAGCCGAACGCCAAGCAGGTCGACGATTGGTCGCAGGTGCCCGACGAAATCAAGCGCACGTTCGACAGGCTCGGCATTCCCGACGCCGAAAAAAAATCGCTCGCTGGTGTCGGCGCACAATACGATTCGGAAGTCGTCTATCACAGCATTCAGAAACGCTTGACGGATCAAGGCGTCGTTTACACGGACATGGAAACCGCGCTCGTCGAACACGAAGACATTGTCCGCGAATATTTTATGACGCTCGTGCCGCCGAAAGATCACAAATTCGCCGCCTTGCACGGTGCCGTTTGGTCGGGCGGAAGTTTTGTTTACGTGCCCGCGGGCGTCGACGTGAAAATTCCCCTGCAGTCGTATTTTCGATTGAACGCGGCGGGTGCCGGTCAATTTGAACACACGCTGATTATTGTTGAAGCGGGCGCGAAGTTGCACTTTATCGAAGGCTGTTCGGCTCCGCGTTACAACGTCACGAATCTGCACGCGGGTTGCGTTGAGCTGTTCGTCAAGGAAGGTGCACGCCTGCGCTACTCGACGATTGAAAATTGGTCGCGCAACATGATGAATTTAAACACGAAACGCGCACTCGTCGAACGCGACGGCTTGATTGAGTGGGTCAGCGGCAGTTTCGGCTCGCATGTGTCGATGCTGTACCCCTGCAGCGTCTTGCACGGCGAAGGCGCACGCGCCGAATTCACGGGCGTCACCTTTGCCGGTCGCGGACAAAATCTCGACACGGGCGCGATTGTCGTTCACGCGGCTCCGCACACTTCGGCGAACATCAACACGCGAACAATTTCAAAATCGGGCGGCGCGGCAACTTATCGTTCGGCGGTCAAAGTCACCAAAAACGCTCCGTTTACGAAATGCTCCGTCAACTGCGAATCGCTCATGCTCGACGACGAATCGCGCTCCGACACGTTGCCCGTCATGGACATTGAAGGCGACGAAGCGGATATCGGTCACGAAGCGAAAATCGGGCGCATCTCCGAAGACGCGGTTTTTTACCTGATGACACGCGGCATTTCCGAAGACGAAGCGCGGGCAATGATTGTTCGCGGTTTCGTCGAACCGATTGCCAAAGAACTTCCGCTTGAGTACGCCGTCGAAATGAACAACTTGATTAACCTCGAACTCGAAGGTCAACTGTAAACAATGCGTAATGCTTAATGCGTAATGCGTAATGACTTCGCGGCGGCGGTCAGCGATTTCAGCGACGGTCAACTGTGAACCGTAATGAACTTGTCCCTTGTCCCTTGCAACTTGCCACTAAAAAAACGGCTCGTTCACAACGAACGGGTCGCTTTTTTAATGCGTGATGAATTTGCGTGACGGTCAACGATTGCGTCGCTTGCGTTCAAAACGAAGTTCGCGGCGTTCCTCGACGGTCAACGGTCTCGGCTTCGGCGCGGCGGGCTTTTTGTTGAGCAGGTACAACGCGCCGATTAACACAACGTCAATCACGCCAAGGACAATCATGACGTTTGTGCTGTCGTCTTCGGCTTTGAGTTTGTCTTCGTAGGTGATTTCAAAGCGTTTCGCATTGCCGGTGTACTTCGACCAGAAACTGTCCAGTTGCCCGACGCCCGTGCGTCGCGAATAGCCCGCGTCGTAGCTTGAGCTTATCGTCGTGTTCGAGTTGATTCGGTAAATCGCGTAGACGTTCACCAAAATCAGCACTGCCAATAAAATGCGCGAAATGTTTTGCTTTGTCATGGGAGTTCCTTTCAGATGTTCGGGATTTGCCAGTCAATCGGTTGTTCGCCGACCGATTTTAAAAATTCGTTGACGCGTGAAAACGGGCGACTGCCGAAAAATCCGCCGCTTGCCGACAACGGACTCGGATGCGCCGACTCAACGATTAAATGTCGCGGATTCATTATCATGGATTTTTTGTTGCGCGCAGGTCGTCCCCACAAAATGAATGCAATCGGGCGTTCGTGTTCGTTGAGCAGGCGAATTATTTTGTCGGTGAAAATTTCCCAGCCGTGCCCGCGGTGTGAATTTGCCGCGTGTGCGCGAACGGTCAAAACCGTGTTCAACAGCAGGACGCCTTGATCTGCCCACGGTTTGAGGCAGCCGTTGTTCGGCATGAAACAGCCCAAGTCGTCGCGCAGTTCCTTAAAAATATTAATCAGCGACGGCGGCGGCGGCACGTTCGGCAAAACCGAAAAGCTCAATCCGTGCGCCTGACCCGGCTCGTGATACGGGTCTTGCCCAAGTATGACAACTTTCGTCGCCGCGTAACTCGTGAAGTGGAGCGCGTTGAAGATGTCGTACATGTTCGGGAAAATTTCCCGCGTGCGATATTCGCCGATTAAAAATTGCCGCAACGCCAAATAATACGGCTCGTCAAGTTCGGCGTCCAACAACTGCGCCCAATCGTTACGAAAAATTTTCTTCATCGCGTGTACCTCCGAAAGGCAATACCGTCGCAAATTTCAGCGTCGCGCAAGGTGAATTCGTCGACAGGCGGAAAAAATGCGTCCGCTTGAGTTTCGGCGTCGACAACAGTCAAAAAAATTTCCGCCGCGTACGGAATCAGTTCGTCAAAAACTTGCGCACCGCCGATAACGAAATTTTCTTCGGCAACGTCAAGCGCGTCGAAAAGTTCTTCGACACTGCCGACAATCTGCGCGCCCGAAATTTCTTCGAGTGACGTGCTCAAGATGATGTTTCGTCGACGGTCAAGCGGTCGTTGATTCGGGAACGTCGCCAAAGTTCGCCGCCCGAAAATAATCGTGCCGTCAAGCGTCAATTCGCGGAAACGTTTCAAGTCGGCGGGAATTTTGAACAGCAGTTGCCCGTTCAAGCCAAGCCCGAAATTTTTATCGACGCACGCCACAAGTTTGAATTTGAAATCGACGGGCGAAGCTTTGACGCGTGAAATTTTGTCGCCGTGAAATTTGCACTCAAGCGACGGGCAAATTTCTTTCAGCGGCACAAGCGCGAAGTCCCGTTCAAACAGCAACGGATGCGGCACGGTCAACCGCTCGCAGGAAATTTCGCGTTCGGCAAGCAGGATGTCCAGGTCAAGCGTCCGCGCCCCCCAACGTTGAAGTCGCACGCGTCCGAAGTCAAGTTCAATTCGCTGAAGTTCGTCAAGCAGGGCAAGCGGCTCAAGCTCCGACGAAATTTTTATCGCGGCGTTGATAAAGTTCGGCTGATTCGTGACGCCCCAAGGTTGAGTTTCGTAAAACGACGACACGCGCAGAAGTTTCACGTTCGGCAGATTTTTGACGCGCTCGACAGCCCGCCGCAAAGTCAATTCGCGTTGCCCAAGGTTGCCGCCGAGTCCGACGAAATAAATCATTAGGTGTCCAAACGACTGCGCACGATTTGAACTGCCGCGCCCGCGAATTTTTTGCCAATCGGCGGCGCAGGTTTGTGCAGGACAATTTTGACGCCGTTCAAGCGGAAATATTTCTTCAGGAGCGTTTCGGCAATTTCTTGCGCGACGGCCTCCATCAAGTTGCGCGATTTGCCGACGACGATGTCGCGTATGTCGTCGAGAACCGCCGCGTAGTCAATCGTGTCGTTGAGATTGTCGCTTTTGCCCGACCGCGACAGGTCAAGGTACAGCTCCGCGTCGACGATAAAAAGTTGTTCGCGCTTGCGTTCCTCTTCGGTGCAACCGTGTCGCCCGTAAATTTCGAGCCTCGTCAAGATAATTTTGTCCGTCATAAATCTGCCTCCTTAAAAGCAATGCGTAATGCTTAATGCGAAATGCGTAATGACAACGGTAATCGTCCGACAGCCGCAGTCAAAAATCGCCGCGAAGTTTGTCCGCCGTCAAGCACATTTTGCGAATCAATTCGACGTTGTGAACGCGCACGATGTCAACGCCTTTGCTCACCGCCAAAACACACAATGCACCCGTCGCCGCGTCACGGTCGTCAAGTTCAAGACCCGTCGCCCAACCGATAAAACTTTTGCGACTGACGCCGAGCAACAACGAAAGTTCGCGCCCGTCCAAAAATTTCAGTTCGTCGAGGCGGCGAAAAATCGTCAAACTTTCTTCATGCGACTTGCCGAAACCGATACCGGGGTCAAAAATAATTTTCGACGTGTCGAAATTTCGGGCTTGGCAATGTGCAATCGTCCGCCGAAAAAATTTCTGCATGTCGGCAATGATGTCGCCGTCGGAACATTTTTCGTTGTGCACGGCGACAACGGGCGCGTCGAATTTTTTGGCAACGTCAATCATGCGCATATCTTCAAGACCGTGAACGTCGTTGATGATGTCCGCGCCGAGTTCGAGAGCTTTTGCGGCGACTTCGGGCTTGTAGGTGTCGACGGAAATCGGCACGTTGAAATTTTTCAGCGCGGGCAAAATCTTTTCCAGACGTGCGAATTCTTCTTCGGCGGTGACGGGCACGGCTTCGGGACGCGTTGATTCGGCACCGATGTCCAAGATGTCCGCGCCGTCGTCGACGAGTTTTTTCGCGTGAGCAACGGCAGTTTCGGGCGAAAAAAATTTCCCGCCGTCCGAGAACGAGTCGGGCGTTACGTTGACGATGCCCATAAGCAAAGTTTTGCCGCCAATCGAAAGCGTTTTACCTGTGCGCAATGTAAAAAATTTTTTCAAAAGTTTCAACTCCCCGACCGGCATTATAGCGCATTGCCGTAGCAAGTTCAAATTGACATTTCACCCGCGAAACTCTAAAATTCAATGCGTAATTCGTAATGCGTAATGCGTAATTGAAACGACATCATTGCGCATTGCGCATTACGCATTACTAATTGCTTTTTGGGAGGGGTTGACGTGGTTTTATCGAGAGCCAAAGTGACGGCGGCGGCAATTTTCGTCGCGTCTTCGATACTTTTGAGCGGCTGCGGCGGTCAAGACGAACAAAAACAAGCTCAGGCACCGAAAGCGCAAGTCAAAGCGATGAAAGTCATTCAGCGCGACACGCCGCTTGCAAGCGAATACGCGGGTCATCTTGTCGGCACGGAGGAAGTCAAAGTTCAATCGAAAGTTTCGGGCAACGTCGTCGAAAAATTCGTGCGCGGCGGACAAACCGTCGAGGCGGGTCAACTTTTGTATCGAATTGATTCGCGGCAATACGAATCGGCGGTACTTCGTGCGCAGGCGGATCTTGCTCAAGCCAAAGCCGTGCTTGAACAGTCCATTGCCACTTACAACAATTCGCTGACGGATTTGCGTCGCGACCAGGAGTTACTCAAAGAAGCCGCCATTGCCGAACAAGTTGTTGCCACTCAGGAAGCCAAAGTTCGTGCGGACAACGCGACTTGCGCGGCGAACGAAGCGGCAATTTACGCCTGTGAAGCCGCTTTGAAAACCGCGCTGGAAAATTTGGCGGACACGGAAATTTACGCGCCGATGTCGGGCAAACTCGGCGTTGACGACGTGGCGATTGGCACTTTCGTTTCGGCGGGACAGACGACGCTTGTAACCGTCGGCACGCCCGATCCGATTTTCGCGCAATTTTCAATCAGCGAATCAGATTACCTGCACTTCATGACGGTTCAAGGTATGCAGTCCGAACACAATCCGATTACCGTTTCGATAACATTGGCGGACGGCAAAGAATATCCGTTCGAGGGACGAATCGTCGAGGTTGACCGTGAACTCGGCAACTCAACGGGTTCGCTCATCATGAAAGCACTTTTTCCGAATCCGAGCGGGCTTTTGATGCCCGGCATGTTCGCACGAATCAAATTGAGCGGCGAAGTTATTCCGCGTGCAATTTTGGTTCCGCAACGTTCGGTTCAGCAACTTTTGGGCAAGTCGTTCGTCATGGTTGTCGGCAAAGACAACAAGTCCGAGGCGCGCACGGTTGAACTTGGCGACCAGGTCGGCAGTTATTTCGTCGTCACGAGCGGCATTAACACGGACGACACGGTTGTCGTCGAAGGTTTGACGAATCTGCGCGAAGGCGTCGAACTTGACGTTAAAACCGTCACCGCGGGCGAAATGGGCTTCACGCTCACCAACGTCACCAGCACTTATAACGCGGACGCGGGCTTAAACGCACCGTCGACGAATCCCAACGCACCCGACAATCTTCGCGGGAAGTGAGGCGGCGTTGATGAACTTCCGTGCGAAACTTGTACGCCTGATGATTTTGTCGTTCGTGATTTTTTCGGCGACGACGGTTGACGCTAAAGATCTTGTCAAGCCGACGGTCACAAATGCGCGTTGGTATCCGAGCTATCATATTGCCGCGCCTTCGGGCTGGATAAACGACCCGAACGGTTTTTGCGTGTTTGACGGCGAATATCACGTTTTTTATCAGCATTACCCGTACGACGTGCACTGGGGACCCATGCACTGGAGTCACGTCACGAGCAAAGATTTGGTGCACTGGAATCGGCAGCCCGTCGCCATTGCGCCCGACAAACTTTATGACGCAAGCGGCGGTTGTTTTTCGGGCAGCGCGATTGAACACGACGGCAAACTTTTTTTGATGTACACGGGACATGTCGACTTGCCAATTCCGACAAAAGACGGCGCGAATCGAATCGAGACGCAGAACATTGCCGTCAGCGACGACGGAATTAATTTCACGAAGGTTGCCGAAAATCCCGTGCTGTTCGTGCCCGCGGACGAAGGCGACATTTCAATCAACGACTTCCGCGATCCGAAAATTTGGGCGCACGACGGTAAATTTTACGCCGTTGTCGGTTCACGAAACAAAGCCGAAACCGTCGGGCAAGTTTTACTGTTCGAGTCCGACAACTTGATTGATTGGCGGTTCAAAAACATTGCGGCGCGTTCCGAAGGCAATCAAGGCGACATGTGGGAATGTCCGAATTTCGCCGTTGTCGACGGGCGCGACGTTTTAATTCTGTCGCCGATGAATATCAAGCCCGAAGGCAAAAAATTTCTCAACCTGCAACAGTCGGGCTACATGCTCGGCGAAATGAATTACGACACGGGCATTTTCACGCACGGCGAATTCGACATGCTCGACGCGGGCTTCGATTTTTACGCGCCGCAAGTCACCGAAACGCCCGACGGTCGCACGATTATGATCGGTTGGCTCGACATGTGGGGCACGCCCATGCCCGAACAGTCCGACGGTTGGTCGGGACAAATGTCCGTGCCGCGTGAACTTCACCTGCGCGACGGCAAAATCGTTTCGACGCCCGTCCGTGAACTTGAACTTCTGCGCGGCGACAAAGTTTCGTATGACAATCTTTCGCTCGGCAAGGCGACGAAACTCGACGGCGTGCGCGGAAATGTCGGCGAACTTTTGGTTACCGTCGACTTGGCGCGCAGTGAAAATTTTTCGATTGAACTTCGCAGTTCCGGCAGTGAAAAAACCGTTTTGACTTTCGACAAGGCGGCGCGAATTCTCAAACTCAACCGCGACAAGTCGGGTCAAGCTTTGTCGGGCGAACGCGAAGTTAAACTTGCACCCGCCGACGAAATGAATTTGCGGATTTTTATCGACCGTTCGTCGCTGGAAATTTTCGTCAACAACGGCGAAGCGGTTTTTTCGACGCGGCTTTACCCGAAACGAAATTCCGACGGCATAGTTTTCGTCCCGACGAAAGGCGCGTTGAACTTAAAGCAAGTGACGTTTTTCGCACTCGACACGGGCATTGAGCAGCCGAAGTAAGAGGTACAAACGTGACAAATTTTTTTACGCTTAATCGGGAAAATCTGTCCGACGCGCAGTCCGAAATCGAGCGACAACTGTCGAATTTGAAAATCGAACGCAAAGACATTTTGCGCACGCAACTTTTGGTTGAAGAAATTTTTATGCGCATGGTCAACAATGCCGACGTTGAGCAGGCGACAATTCGCGTTGTCAAAAATTTTTTCGGCACCGTGCAAGTCAAAATGTCGGCGACGGGCACGCCTTACGACCCGCTTGTCGAAGTTTTCGATATTGACGAGGACGACGACGAATATTATCGCACGTTGATTCTTAAAGCCAACCGTCAAAAGATGAGCTGGCTTTACGAAAAGAATCAAAACGTCGTCACAATCAACGTCCAAAGCGAAACGAATCTGCAGATGAAGTTGACTTTGGGCGGCATGTTCGGCGGTCTGCTGTGCGGCGTCTTCATGAAAGAAATCTTTTCGCCCGAAACAATCAAGCTTTTCAACGACGCTCTGATAACCCCGATGAACACGATGTTTCTTAACGCGCTTGGTTTGGTTATCGCGCCGGTGATTTTTTTCAGCGTGCTTTGCGGCGTAACCGGCATGGGTGCGGGCGCGGGCATCGGTCGTGTCGGCTCCAAACTGATCGGGCTGTACACCTCAACCAGCGTGGTTGCTCTGTTTGTCGGGCTGTTTATCGCGAAAAGTTTTTTCGGCAGCGGAGTGCCTCAAGTCGGTACAATCGCCGCCGCACAAAATACCGCGGCGTACGAATTCTCAATGACGAAATTTATCGTCGATATAATTCCGTCAAACATGGTCAGCCCTATTGCCGACAGAAATTTGTTGCAGGTGATTTTTATCGCCGTGTTTTTCGGGCTTGCGTTGAACGCGCTCGGCAACAAAGTCAAACTGCTTCAAGACTTGGCGAACGTCTGCAACGAATTTTTCACGAAGTTGGTCGGCATGATAGTTTTATTCGTGCCGCTGATTGCTTTTTTCGCGATGATGGAACTTGCAAACGATACCGATTTCGCGATGATTTTGACGATGGGCAAGCTTGTTGTCGGGCTGTTAATCTGTTCAGGCGCAATGTTGCTCATGTACGCGATTTTGATTCGGTTTGTCGGGAAAATTTCGCCGATGCCGTTTCTGAAAAAAATTCCGTCGCTGTGGCCGATACCTTTTGCGACGAGTTCAAGCGCGGTGACAATGCCGTTTACCATGAACTTTTGCACGAAAAAACTTGGCGTCGCGGAAAAAATTTCGTCGTTTTCAATCCCGATAGGCACAACGGTAAACATGAACGGCGGTTGCTTTTACCTGCCGATTGCGGTGATTATGTTCCTGAAAATGTACGATGTCGAAGTTGACTTCAACGCGATTATCATAATTTTGACGATGACTTTGTCGCTGTCGGTGGCGGGTCCCGCCGTGCCGAATGCGTCCGTCATTGGCATTTTGACAATCACGTCGACTTTCGGCGTGCCCAATGACATTGCCGGGCTGTTGTTTTGTATTTCAACCATTTGCGACAGAGTCGTTACTTGCTTCAACGTGACGGGCGACGTTGCGTCAGCCGTGGTGTTGTCGCGTCTGGAAAATTCGACCGACGAAAAAATTTATTTCGCGGGCTAGGAGTCGTTACTTATGGCAAAGTCATTTTTCATGAACACGGACAACTTTTCCGAAATATGGGAATTCCTCAGCTCGCAACTGTCGCAGTTGAAAATCGAAGACAAAGACATTTTGCGCACTCAGCTGTTGATCGAAGAAATTTTTCTGCGCATGGTCAACAAAGGTCATGCCGCGCAAATCAACGTTCAAGTCACGAAAAATCTTTTCGGCAAAGTTCAAGTTCGGCTGTCGTCCGAAGGCGCGTCTTACAATCCGCTTGTCGAAGTTTCCGATTGGCAAGACAACGACGAAGACGAAAATTATTTCAGCATGATGATTATCAACGCGCACCGTGATAATTTGAATTGGCGGCACAAGGACAATCTCAACGTCGTCACGATTACCGTGCCCGGCAAGAGCAGTGTCGAAAAATTTTTGATTGCAGCTTGTGTCGTCGGCGGGCTTGTTTGCGGCGTCCTCATGAAAGAATTTTTGTCGCCCGAAACGATTTCGTTCGTCAAGGAAACGCTGATTGTGCCGACTCAAACAATGTTCCTCAACGCGCTGAATTTGCTTATCGCGCCCGTGATTTTCTTGAGCATCGTCGGCGGCGTAACGAACATAAGCACAGGCAGCGGCACGGGCAAAATCGGTCTGAAGTTAATGTGTCGGTCGTTTTGCCTGATGACTATTGCCGTGCTTTGTTCGTACGGCGTGGCGGAAATTTTTTTCGGCACTGACGCAACGCAAATCAGGACGGCTCATGTCACCGAAACCGAAGAGCCGGATTTTTCACCGGTACAATTTATCGTCGACATAATACCCTGCAATTTGGTCAGCCCCGTTTTGGACGATAAAGTCTTGCAGATTCTGTTTGTCGCGATATTTTTCGGGACGGCATTGAATTCGCTCGGCGACAAAGTAGCCAACTTAAAAGAGCTGCTCGGCAACCTGAACGACATTTTTATCAGAATGTTGACGTTGCTGATGTTTTTTGTGCCGCCGGTCGTATTCTTGGCAATGATGCATTTGGCACTTGACACCGCCGCCGAAACCGTAATGCTCATCACGAAACTGTTTGTCGGGGAGTTAATCGTTGCGGCATTGATGATTGTCGTTTGCTCGATTTTTGTTCGTCATGTCGGAAAAATATCGCCGAAGCCGTTTCTGAAAAAAGTTCCCAAACTTATGCCGAAAGCTTTTGCAACCGCAAGTTCGGGCGCGGTCATGCCGAACATGGTGGAATTGTGCACCAACAAACTTGGCATTTCGCCGAAAATTTCTTCGTTCGCCGTGCCGCTTAACGTGACGTTCAACACGGCAGGTTCGCTGATTTGCATAGTCACGACAAGCGTCATGTTTTTGCGGATGTACGGCGTTGAACTTGACTTATACGATTTCGTGCTGATCGCTTTTTTGGCGATGATGTTTTCGTTCGGGGCACCGGATTTCATTTCAATCACGACAATTACCGGGCATTTCGGCGTTCCGATGGAAATTGCGACATTGGTTTTTTGCATTGACGCTTTGAGCGACAGGCTTGGTACCTGCGTAAATGTCTTGAGCAACATGACTTCGACGTTGACATTGGCACGCACCGAAAACCTGGTCGACGAAAAAATTTATTTCGGTAGTTAGTTGCCGACAAAGGAGTCGTTGCTTATGGCAAAGTTCTTTATCCACCGACCGATATTCGCAATGGTTATCGCGCTGATAATTACGCTTGTCGGTATCCTCGCGGCGTTG
>JAFVBP010000244.1 GCA_017479925.1 Selenomonadaceae bacterium
ACAGCCGTAACGTTGTCGCTTCGATTAGCGAGTCGGCTAACCAATTGTTCCCCCGCTTTCAAAGCGGGTTAGTCGGGTTGAGCGATACGGTCGGCTCCGCTGAAGTAAAAATCCAGTGCGTTGCCGTGGAACGTGTTGCAATACTCGTCGTCAAGCGTGAAAATTTTGCGAAGTTCGGGCGCAATGATGTGTTTGTCGGTGACGAAAGCGCGTACCCATGCGTCGACGAATTTTTGATCGAGCGGCACGCGTAACAGCACGTCGCCGAAAATTTCCGTCACGTCGCGGCAAAAATCTTTGATGCCTTCATGAACTTGACTTATCTCGTTGAAGTAAGTTTGCCCCGGTTCGGGTTCGCCGAAAATCGGATTGCCGTCCGCGTCGAAATTCTTCAGCTGAGCGTCAGGCGCAGTCAAAATCGCCTCGAACAGCAACTGGAACTGATACACGGCGGATTTCGTGTATTGATAATCGTCGTTTTCGGTGAAGCAGCCGCGCAGGAATTTTTCCGCCTCGTCGCCGAAACGATTAGCCGAAGACGTGGCGAAGTAGTAGCCCGTGAAATTCTTTTCGGTCAGCTGTTGCAGATAGAATTGAATCGTGCCCGAATATCCCATGTCGACGACAGCGACGTTGTCAAGCGTGCCGCCAAGGTTCGCGATATATTTTTGGAAATTTGCGCGTTCGTCCGCCGCGTGAGACAAAATTTCGTCCGCGTGTTCGTCGATGATTTTTTCGACAAGCGTCTCGGAGTGATTCTCGAACAAAACCGAATCGTCGGGCAGGTAAATTTCGGTGTCGTCGCCCAATTCAAGCCCGAAACGTTCGCCGAAAAATTTCCGCGTCGTGCCGTGGAAGCGCAATTTCATCAAGGCTTTGGCGTCGTCAAGCGTGTGCATTGACGCGACGGTAACCGCCCGCCGCGACGCGTGAAAGTAATTGTTCGACAGCGTTTCGGCTTTGACTCGTTGCGTGACGAATTCGTACAGCGGTTGCAGAAAATATCCGTCACGTGCCAAAAAGAAAATCCGCTTGACGCCGTCGTCGCGTGACTTTTGAATCAGCCACAGCATGAACGTCAAAATCGGCGTGCCGTAAAACCAATAGCCCAGTTCGCGGAAGTCTTTGACGATTAAGCGATCTTCGCCGCCCGTCAGTTCGTTGCACAGCTGGAACGGGTCATGCAATTTTTTCGCAAGCACCATGCCGAGGAAAATGCCCGCGTACAGCGACATGTCGCGCCCGATGCTGTCAAGCAGATTTTTGCCGAAGGTGAATTGCGACAGCAGATTAATCGCGCTCATGATGTGGTAGACGCCGAATTTTCTGTCGCCGGGCAACTGAACGTCGCTCATCTCGTTATCGCCGATGTGAAAAAATTTGTCGGGCGAATTGAGATTGTCCTCGATAAGCTTATTCCAAATGGCGGCGGTGTCTTTGCGCAAGCCCGTTTCGCAGGAAATCAGCAACTTGTCGTAACCTTCAATGCCGCACTTTTTGAGCAACCGTTCAACGTCGCGGGTCTGCAGGTACATATCGGACAACAGCCAAATTTTTTTGTTGAGCCGAATGCCTTCGTCAAACCAACCGACGACTTCTTTGCGCGGCAGGATAAGCGAAACTTCGGTTGCAACTTCAACTTCGCGAATGTCTTTGCAGGTTTGCGCGTCCAAATTCGTCAATTCGGCGAACACGTCATAAATTTCGTCAAGTGTCACGTCGCCGTTTTTGCGTTGACGGGCAAGTTCTTCCGCCTGAACACGGAGCGCGGGGAAGTCAATTTCGCGACCGAGCAAGTCCTCAACCTTGAAGCGGATAATTTCGTTGACGTGATACGGTTTGGCGACGTAACGCATCAACAGCGTGTCGAAAATGTCAAACGACAAAATTTCCGCACGAGGCACGACCAAAGTCCGCGCCTCAATGTCCGTGCGTGCGAAGTATTGCCAAAGATTTTTGCCGCCGAGGTTGACCGAATATTTTTCCGTCGCGGGATCGAATTCGTAATACTTCATGCTTTCGGAACGCGCCGCAAGCAAAACACTGCGCTCGAAGGCGTGCGCAATCGTGCCGTCGTTTTGACCGCCTTCGGGCGGGAAGTCCTCGAACGTCAAACCCGCGTCCAAAATTTTGCTCAAAGCCCGTGTGCGTGCCCAAAACATTGTACCCGCGGGGAAGTCGAAGTAGTCGGTAATGTTCGGCTCAATTTTCGCACGAGTCAAAAGTTGTCGCCCGATTTCGCGATTGGACAGCCAGGTAAACGCCGCATAAGGCACGTTGTCGGCAGGTCGCGGATAAATCACGCCGACAAATGCGTCGTCCGTAAACGCCTTGAAAATTTTGCCGATACGCGACGGCGAACCCAACAGCGCGTCGAACAAATAATTTCGCCAATTGAGTTGCTCCTCGCCCGTGTACAGCGATTTTTTCGAGTGGACATGCGCGACGAAGTCATATTTCGGCAACAGGTCGCCGAAGCCGACGATAAACGGCGCAACGTCACGCCCGCGATTCGGCACAACGCGCACGAAGACATTTTCCGTGTTGGCAAGCGACTCAAAGGCGGCTGAAACTTTTTCGGCGGCGGTTTCGTCAACCACCGTGACAAGCGCGTCGAATTTGTACGGCATATTCGCGCAGTAATTGACCATTTCGTCGAGCAAGTCCAGGTAAAAAATGTGCGCCTGAATCGCGATTTTGCCGGGCTGTTCTTTGAGTTCACCGTCAAAGGGCGTGTCGTAAATCGGCATCGGAATTGACTGCCCAAGCGGTTGTTTTTTCGCCCAAAGTTTCGAGTCTTGCCAAACTTTGTATTGATGTGTGTTGCGCAAAATCGGTGCAAAACGCGTGTAAAATTTATCTTTGAGTTCGGTTTTCTTGTCGGCGTCGATTGGCATGGCGCGATACAAAAGCCGCGTTGCCGAAAGAACTTTTTCCTTGCTGTCGTAGCGCAACCACTGCCCGATATCGCGAAACGGCTCGGTAATTTTCCACGAAGTCGAATTCATCACCGCTTCAACCAGAGCGTTCAACCGCTGATTTTCGGCGACAAGATTGGCATTCTGCAAGTTTGAGCTGGAATTTTGGTGCCGCAGAGCGTTTATCTGGTCGTCGAGATTTTTGTTTTGCGCGGTCAACGCACGATTTTTTTCGGCAAGCACGCGGTTCCGTTCGGCAAGCACGCGGTTTTTCGCGTCGAGGACGTTGACTTTCGCGGTCAATTTTCGAACTTTGTCGTCGAGGCGTTCATTTTTTGATTCGAGACTGCGATTTTTCGCGTCAAGGACGGCGTTGTCGTCGCGAAGTTGCTCGTTGACTTCGATCAATTTTCTAATCTGCGACCCAAGAAGTTGCGGATAATTCGGCTCCAAGTCGGCGAAAAATTCAATCGTCACGTGCCCCGACAACTTTTCCGTGCCGAAAACAAACTGCGGGTCGTCCGTGAAAAATCTGCGGAAGTCGCCGAAAATGTCGCCCGAATTGTCGGAAAGAATTTCGCGTGACTTGCCGTTAATCAAAACTTTTCGCACAGCCAACGAAATCAACTTGATGTCCGGGTCGAAACGAAACTTTTTCGCGGGTCGGTCAATGTCGAAGTCAAGTCGCGCATAAATTTTATTCGCTTCGACGAAAACGATTTTCGTAGCCGCAAGCTCAAAACCGTTGCCGAAGTCGACGAAAGCTTCAGCGCGCAACGTGTGGATTTTGTGCGCCAAATTGAACACGTCGAAGGTGCCGCTGTCGACGAGAAAACTTTTGTCGTCGTAGCCGTAAAGTTGCTCAATCTGCGCGGCGTCGACGGGGTTGCCGAGCAAGTCTTTAAGCAACGTCAAGCCCGCCAAATGCCACGCGGCAATTTCTTTGCGCAGACAAATTTTCGCGAACGCAAACCGTCGATTGATTTTGCCGTCAATCAAAAAGTCCTGCGCTTCGGGAAACGTTTCCAAGAAAAATTCGTTGTCGGTGAAGTTGTACGCGAATTCCTGCGCGATGAAATAAAATTCCGTGTCCGCACGAACAAGCTTGTCGAAGGTCGTCGCCGAAGTGTTTTCCTGCCGCGTGCGCCGAAGTCGAAATTTCGTCAACCGTTCGGGCAAGATGAAAATGTCCGCCTGAAAACACAGCCGAATCCACATCAAATAATCGGGCAACTGCCAAAAACCGTGCACGTCAAGCAGGTGACATTTGTCGTAAAATTCGCGCCGCACCATTGCCGACGGGTGACACAGACAATTTGCGTTGTGGAAAAAATAATTCAGCCACTCCGCCCGCGTACGATTGGATTGCTCGAAAACGTCTTTGTAAGGGTCGCCGTCCGACAAAGCCCGAATTTCGCCGCGTTCGTCGATGAAGTCAACCCGCGTGAAACAAGCCGCAACGTCCTCGTTGGCGTCGAGATATTCAACCTGCCGCGCAAGTTTGTCAAGCGTCCACAGATCGTCCGAATGGTGAACCGCGACGTACTTGCCGCGTGCCGATTTCACCGCGTTGGCAACCGCCGTGACGGGTCCGCGATTTTTTTCGTACAGGAAAAATTTTATCCGCGGGTCGTTGTACGTCTTGATGATTTCGCGGCTGTTATCGGTCGAGCCGTCGTCGACAATCAACAGCTCAAAGTCCGTGAACGTTTGATTCAAGACGCTTTCAATCGCCGCACCGACATAAGACGCGTGATTGTAACTGGTCAACACCACGCTGACGGTCGGAAATTTTTCGGCGGGCGGTCGTGCCTCGCGCCGTGATTTTTTACTTTTCGCCAAAATCGTCACCTCGCTTTAATTATGCCCGACAAGTCCGCGATACAACCCGCCCAGCTCAAGCCGACGCCGAAGCCCGCAAGCATGACGCGTTTCAAGTCCGCCGCGCCGTGACTTTCGACAACCTGCTCAATCGCCAACGGTACAGAGCCCGAAACGATATTGCCCGTCGTCGAAATGTCGTTGTGAAACGGCACGTCGTTCAAATTCGCCTTGTCGCGCAGATAAGTCATCATGAATTTGTTCGCCTGGTGAAAAATGCAATAGTCCAAGTCCGCACGCGTCAATTTCGCCGCAGTCAACACGTCGTCAACCAACTTCGGAATTTCGCGCAACGTGAAATAAGTTATCGCCATGCCGTCCATAAAAACTTCGTAGTTCGAGCGGTAATTGTGATTGTCGTCCTCGGCGAAAACTTCGGGCGTCTCTCGCGGCGGATTTTTGCTGCCTCCGACGGGGATAATCAATTTGTCGTAGCGTGAACCGTCACTGCCGAAAACGAACGCGTCCAAACTCGGTTGACTTTCGTCGACGGCCTCAAGCCAAGTCGCGGTTGCCCCGTCGCCGAACAGCGGTCGCGTCGATTTATCGCGCAGGTTGATATATTTCGTGTACACGCTCGAAGTCAAAAGCAGAATATTTTTCGCAAGACCGGCTTCGATCAAACCTTTGGCGACGGCAAGAGAGTAGACGTAGCCCGAACAGCCAAGCCCGATGTCCAGCGTGCCGACGTGCTTCGACAGTCCCAACGCGTCCTGAAGTCGTGCCGAAGTGTGCGGCATTTGGTAATCGGGATTTTGCGTGCACAGCAAAATAAAATCCGTCGCGTGTCGGTCAAGGTCGTGCGTGGCGAAAAGTTTTTCCGCCGCGCTCAAAGCCAGGTCGCCCGCCGATTCGCTTGTGACGACATGTCGGCTTTCGACGCCGATTTTTTTCATGAAACGCTTGTCGACAAGGTCAGAATTATCTTCAATCGTCGGCGGCAGGTAACTTGTCACCGCTCGTATTTTCGCAAACATCAGGTCAGCTCCTTCGCGTCAAAATAATTTTGCCGTCGCCGATTATACCACAAAAAAAATCCCGCTCGGTTGAACGGGAATATTTTTTGTCGATAACCCGGCTCAATTTGTCGCCTTGCGCATCCGAAAATTTTTCGCTAAAATGCAGGCGTGTCAGGTTTCACCCTCTCGAACGTTGAAAGGAGGTGAAAACCGTGATCACGTCATTCTTTGTGACTGTCGCAGCAGATATAGTAGCGGGCGTTTCGCTGTACTTCATCTGCAAGTGGCTGGACAGACGGAACAGATAACAGACAGCCCGATGGTTATTGTTAATCCGTAAAACGAACAGCGTCCAAAAACGTTTGAACCCCGAGCGGCAACTCGGGGTTTTTTGTGTCCGGTTCCGTGATCACGTCGTGTGTAGTTATCTAACAGAACGCTTGCAGTTTATCATGACGCGAAAATTTTTGCAAGACCGACCCGCCGTATAATATTTTGTCAAATCACGCAAGGCGTTTACCGCGCATAAATCAACACCTCGTCTTTCGCGATTTTGTCAAGAAATTTTTGACGCGTGCTTATTCGACTCAACACGTCGACTTCCAAGCCCAAAGCGTCTTTCAAGTCGCCGTAAAGTCCGCCCCAAACGAAGCCGCGAAGTTTTTTTTCGTCGTACTTGTCGACCATCAAATCAACGTCGCTTTTGTCGTCCGCCTCGCCGCGTGCGTAGCTGCCGAACAACGTCATGCGCTTGACGCCGTAGCGTTCGCATATCGGGGCAACGGCGGCTTTAATTTCGTCTATCGTCAACATGTCGCCTCACCTCCGGGATTGTCGACGGCAGGTAAGTCGTCACCGCCCAAATAAGTTTTCACCGCCGTGACGAATTCGACGGCGTGTTGATATTGCAGTTCGGCTTCCGCCCGCGTCGCAAACACGAAATCTTCGTAATCGCAATCGTTTCGGAACTCAAAAACCCCGCCGACGTAATCAGAAAACCTCACGTCGAAAATGCCCGTCTTGATGTATTCGCGGCGAAAGTAACCGATAACCGCAGAATGCTTTTTGAAGTCAACGCCTCGTTCGGACAATAATGCTCGCACCGCAGAAAAAATCGCGTAATACGAACAGCTGACCGAATCTCTGAAGTGTCCGCCGTCCAAAAGAAATTTCGACACATCCACGCATTCGGCGGCAAGCTCCAAGCGGTAGCGCGTGTACTCATTCAAGGCGGATCCCGTCTTTCAAAATGTTTTTGTAGAAGCCCGACTCGTTCTTGTACTTGTTGAACTGAGCGGCGGGAATAACTTTCGGCGAAGTGAAAACGTCGAACTCCATATCCATTTCGGCAATCTCGTGCAAAAGTTGCCCACGTTTGCGGCGCAGGGTGAACTGGTCGTCTTTGACAATCGCCGCGAAGTCAATATCCGACTCCTCGTCGAAGTCGCCGCGGGCATAACTGCCGTAAAGATAAATCGCCTCGATGTCGTCGCCGTAAGCGCGTCGGTAAGCCGCGACAACACGTCGGCAAATTTCGTCCATGTGAGGCATTGCGTTCACGTCAAAGCATCTCCTTTACGTGCGACTCGATGAAGTCAATTTCCGCCTGCGACAAACCGTATTTGCGATAAAGTTGCGTGTCAATCTGCGCGACGGTCTGCGTCCAGTCAATGTCGC
>JAFVBP010000245.1 GCA_017479925.1 Selenomonadaceae bacterium
TATCAATGCGCCGAAATTGGCAAGTTTGTCGACACATCGCGGTGATTGAATTGTTCGCCCGTCGACGACGTGACGCCGCCACTTGCCTTGCGTCAAAATCGCAAGCTCGTATTGGACAAGTCCCGACGTTTCATCGCGCAAAATTTTAGTCGGGACAATCGGCGTTATCGCCGCAGTAATATAACGCGGCTCGTCGCCCTTGCGTGATTCAACAAGGGTAATTCCTGCTTCATTGAACAGCACATCACGGGGCAGGATTAAATCAACGGGGCAGTCGGGGATTTTGTCTTTTGTTGTAAGGTCGGAAGATTGCGCGACGCGGTGGTAACTTCCGCTGTTGGGGTGTTGAGCATACCACTCGCGAAGAAAATCTTTTTCCGAATAGCCGCCTTCGATTGCCCATTCATGCAACGTTGCAATGCTCATCGCGCAGGTGTCGGGAAATGTCGCCCATTTCTCGGCGCAACTGTAACCGGGCTTGTCGGGCGTGTAATTCGGTTGCGTCGCGCTCCACGTGTCCCAATCGGACAATGTGTTTCCGTTGGCTTTAAGAATCATGCCGACATGTACCCAGCGGTCATGGTCGCCACCGTCGACGAAAGGTAACATTGCAATGGCGCGTTCCTGTTCCGTCGGCTTATCGAGGTCGTCACGGTCATCAAACCTGCGCGGCGGAGGATTTTTAGTAGTCGGTTGAGGTGGTGATTCCTGTGGTTTGGGAAGTAACGCGGCAATTCGCTCGTCAAGGTCGGCAGGCGTAAAGCGAACGTCGTTAGCTTCCACAATGCGACAAAGCGGCGCATCGTCCTTGATTCCCAATTTGTAATTGAACGTCCCCGGCACGCGGAGGACGCGGGCAAGGTCACCTACACCGTCGGCAGTCTTGCCGCAGTCACCTGCACGGGAACGAATCACTTTGATAAAGCCGACGTTGCGACGGTTAGCGGCTTGTCGGTTGTCGTCGGTAATGGTGAGCGGCTCGGCAAGAATCAAGTAGGCGTGAATACCATAGCCGCTGTTGACGATAAGCGACGGAGTGAAAGGCAGGAAACTTTTTGCCGTGTCGAAGTCGGGCGCGTAGATTTTCTTGTCGCTTTGTTCGTGAGTACCGCCTTCAATGTCAATGTCGCAGATAATGGCAACCTGTATCGCGACGGTTGCATTTTTGCTTCGCTCGTACGGTGACGGTTTGAAGTCAATCAGATTGACGCCGAAATAAACTTGCAGTCCCGCGTCGGAAAGTTCAATCGCCCGCTTCCCCATTTGAGCGCGTTGTTCGGCATCCGTCACTTTGAAAGGATATGTCATGTGGTGGCGATTATCCTGCGTAGCAGTCCACAAGTAGCCCCAATGTTCGCCCGTGACGTTCCCGAAAAGCGAATCGAAGAAAAGCTGAGCTTGTGCAACGCGGCTTTGATTGTCTCGTCCTTTCGTGCTATAATCCTGTTTGGAATTATTCATTTCGTATATCCTTTCCGCCTGCGTTGGTCGTCGCGGGCAATTTTTTTGTTTCGAGTTCGCGCAGTGGTGACGATTTTTTTCTCGGCAAGCTTTTCGGGCGGGATTGAACAAATCGCCTGTACCGTTCGCTTTGAAACGAATTTCATCTTAAATCCTCCGATCTCCGCGCTTGTCGTCACACTACCGCCGTGCTACAATAACGACACGGACGCGGCACAACCTGCGCGGGTATTTGTTTTTTGAACAGAATCATTTTAACCGTCGAAGGCGGCGGCGTCCACAACTTTTTATGACAATTAAGGCGCGTCCACGGTCAAAGAGTAACGCGCCATCATCATCAAGCCGACGCCGCGAATCAGCGGCTTTTTCATTTCTGCGGCATCTCTTCGTCGAAGTCTTTCATTTCTTTTTCGACAGTCGCCATCAAAAATTTTCCGTGCGCGTCAAGGCGGTCGCGATACCGCTTGTTGAATTCGGGATTTTGTTCGGCAACTTGCCAAAGTTCTTCACACTCGGCAACTTTTTTGCCAAACGCTTCAAGCAATGCGCCAACAGCCGTCGGATTATCGACGAGTCGCAGAATTGCGTCTTTAATCTCGTCCGCTTCATCTTGTGCGGCTTCGGCGTCTTCAATCGCAAGAATCAAATCATCCATAATGTTTCTCCTTTCTCTTCGCGCAGGTTCGCCGAATCAAACCAACGCCAGAAAAATGTTGTGAAGAATTCCAGCGGAAGTTCGTCGGCGTGTTCAAAAACGGCGCGGGCAAATTTTTCTTCAATCGGAGTCATGAGCACCATTCCTTTCAAGAATCAAAGATTCGGGGTCAACGTTGAAAAATTTTGCCAACGTGCGGATTGTCTTTAGCGTAGCGGGTGAATTGCCGTTGACTGCCCGTTTCACGGTCAAGACGTTAAGTCCCGTGCTTGCGGCAAAATCCGACATGCACAGTCCGCTTTGAAAGAGTAGGGCACGCACGCGGGCGAAGTTTAATTTGAACACGATATCACCTCCATATATCAACCAATGCCCACATTTAGGTTTTGTGAATAATGTAGCACGAATTTCGACGTGTGTCAATCGACGTGTGTCAATTAGCTTGATTACCGCAAATAAAAAAACCGACATGCAGTCGGTTCAAACTCCTAGTAGCCAATTCACGGGCTGATTTAATTCTTTGGCAATAGCCACAACTACGGACGCATTAGGTTCGTTGCGGGCGGTTTCAAAAGCGTTGTAAGAACTTCGCTTGACGCCAATTCTTTTAGCCAATTCGTTTTGGGTCAAACCCGCTTCCTTGCGTGCCTGTCTTAATCTCGCTGAAAAATCCTTCATGAAAATTCGACGGGCTATCTTCACGTTATCGTCAATAGTTTTTTCCAGGGCTTCATTTAGTCCGCGCAGGTCGGCGGCGATTTTTAAATATCGGGCTTGCAAATCAGTTGCACGTACAACCTTAGATTTCAACTGCGCGTCATCGCCGTCAAGTACAAGTCTTTGAGCTAATTTTGCTTGATATTTATAAAGACGTCCGCCGTGCCGCATAATTTGCCGCCGCATTTGAGCTACTCTTTCCAAAGCTTCAAGGGCGGCTGTTTGCATTTTGGGTAACGGTTCCAGCGTATCATGAAATGTTTCATACCATGCCTTGAAGTCAAAAATTTGTTGCGTGTCAAAGTCTTTAAAGGCGAAGGCGTCTTTAGTTTTCGACATTGGTCACATCTCCTTCACTGGTTGGAGAGTCCTGCGCGGCGGGCTTCTTTTTCTTCGACGGTCGCGCAGGTTTCGGCGGAGTCGGCACGGCGAACGTTGCCTTGACTGCCCGCGATTTTTGAGCTCGGTAATCTTCAATCATCTCGGCGTTCGCGGCGACGAGTCCTAGCACCATTTCAAGTAGCACATCCGAAACATCTTGCCCGCATGCCGACGAAAAATCTTTGAGCAAAGAAAGTGTATCCGTTTCAAGCTTGAAACTACATGTCGTCGGATTTACAAATTTTTTCGGTCTTGCCATATCATTTCTCCTTTCAAGCCGCGCCGCCGAAGAGAGAATCAGCAACGCGCATTTCGGCAGTTCGCGTTTCAACGCTCAAATCGTGCAGGTACACCGACGTGACAGTTAAATTTGAATGGCGCAACATTTGTGACACTTCGCGGATATCGACGCCAGCTTTAATTGCCGTAGTTGCGGCGAAGTGGCGGCAACTGTGCGGCGTGACGCTGTGCTTGCTGTAGACTCCGATTTTCTTCATGCGACGCCGAATCATTTTTTGGACGCTTTGAACTGAAAGGCGGTCGCCACGGTTGCTATTGCTCTCCGAAACGAAAAGCGGTTCGCCATCGGCGATTTCGCCGCGAAGAGAAAGGTATTCGTCGACGAGTTTAGCGACGCTCGGCGCAACGCGTACAATCTGGTCTTTGGTGACGTGTCCTTTACCTTGCACGCTCAAATAGTAACCACCGCAACCGTCATCGCGCAGGTCGCCACGGTCGGCACGCGAAATTTCAACCGTGCGCAAGCCGCAAGTCAAGCACAACGCGATAACCGCACGGTCGCGACATGCCAACAAATTTTCTCCTTCGACGCTTGCCAACAGATCCTTCGCTTGCTGATTCGACAAAGCACGTTTGGCGTGCGTTTGAGTCTTGCGCAGGTTCAAGCGGACATCTGCCGCAACGTTCGCGAAGTAACCTTTGCGTGCTGTGAAAGAGAAAAAGCTTTTGGTGACGGTTGTGTACAAGCGGAGAGTCGCCGCCGATTTTTTCTGTGCTTTGAGTCCGTTGACGAAAGAATCAATGTCGCTCTCGGTCGGCATGCTGATATTGTTCGCCGCAAAGAATTTGAGCAACTGCCGCAGTGCATTTTTGTACGTCCTATTCGTGTTTTCGCTTGCATGACGGCTTGCAATGAATTCGTCGATAACCGAATCACCAAAGAATTCAACTTTTGTCATTGTCGACGTGTCGATTGTTGCCAACGCCTTCATTTCGATAACCGCCTTTCTCTGTACTACCGTCTTGATTATTTTTCGTCATTATACAGTACTATATTATACGTGTCAATATAATTCTGTAGTTTTGTATTACGAAACTACGAAACTACCGACGTGCCGTCTTGCTGTAAAGAGAAAAATATTTGTTACGGTGATTCGGTCGGAGAGTTTTACCGCAGGTTTATCATATCGTAATTCGGCAGGTATGTAAAACGGTTATTATCTGTACCAAAATCACTGTACTAACCTGCGCGGATATTGCGATAATTCGCTATACGCAAGTTTTGACTCCGATTTTCGCCCGTCGACATCTCGGCTTGAAGAGAGAAATGACACGGGATTGTTCGTCGCGTTGCAACCGTAACAAACCGCCAAAAATCGCGACGCCGTAGAATCGCCTACAACGCGTTTTTAAACACGTCGACGATATAAAGTACCAAAAATTTAATACGGTATACCTGATTCTGTCAAATGGCTTTGTGACGCGCTTTGTAGCCTTGTGCAGTTTGCTTTTGCGACAACTACCGCCTTCGCCCGCTCTCCTCGGCTTTGAAGAGAAAAATCCTTAGCTTTGTTCGGCGGCTTCATCATGCCAAATGTTTTCCAGTGTTCGCACAAACAGCTCCGACGAATCAACCTTCACGTCGACACGGTCACGAAATGCGCCTTGTACTTTGAGCAATAACTCGGCGGCGCGAAGTCTATCTTTCACACTTGCCCGCAGTTCGTGACGTTCAATCTGCGACGTGCCTTTACCCGTTAATCTCGTCATCAGCTGTTGGTCGGTCACTTCACCCAATACTACCGCCGACAAGAATTCAATCAAGCGCGTTTGGTCTAAAGTCTTTTCAGATCGTGCCGCATTGAGCCTTGAATCAATCTCCGCCCGAATTTCGGGATTGCTCAAAAGCTTGTGCCCTTGACGGTTCGCGTATTGTTCGCTGTAACCTGCACGCCTTGCCGCTTGTGTCGCATTGGTGCACAAAATGTATTCGTCGACAAATTTTCGTTGCCGTTCTGTCATGTCTACCACTCCTTCGCAAAAGTCTACTTTTGACTGTCTCGGCTGCTTAGTTCAATCTCCGCTCTCGGATTTTCGGCGTCTTTGTACTTTTCGACGGTCAATTTCACAACCTGCGCATCATCAAAGAAACAAATGCCGTTCAAGCCGTCAAGAATTGCCTTCGCGTGATTGTCGCAGTCGCCAAAGTTGCGGGCGGTCGGTTTGAAACGTCGATACAGTTTGAGCGTCGCGGAAATTTCTTCTGTCATTGGTTCGAGTCCGTCCATTGCCGCCACTGCCGCCGTCC
Organism: Selenomonadaceae bacterium; assembly: GCA_017479925.1. Lineage (GTDB taxonomy): Bacteria > Bacillota > Negativicutes > Selenomonadales > Selenomonadaceae > Quinella. The sequence goes on from JAFVBP010000245.1 coordinate 5,763, forward strand.
GAACAGCTTCACGATATTCACGGTTTCGCGCAGGTTGATAAGCATGTCGCCCGTTGAATCGCGGTCGCGCCGCCGGTATTGGGTCGCCCGTAACTGTGATTTTTATTCGCTCCATCCGTTTTCGCTCCTTTCGAGTCGGTTAATCAAAGTAAATCCCGCGCAACTTTCGCCCGTCGCCCACTGCTTTTTGCGGGCGTCACCACCTGAGCGGGAACATTTAGCGGTTCTGTTCCCACTAGTGTTCCCACTAAAAGTGGCGTCACAATGCGGGTGTTCCCGGTGTTCCCGGTGTTCCCACCTGAAAATACACTTTAGGGAAAATTTTTTTGCACTCCCCACTTTATTTGAAGCAATGACGAACACACATACATTTCCCTATATTTATATTTCTAGTGGGAACAGTGGGAACAGTGGGAACAGTAGGCTTTGTCGTCTAGTGTAAGCTTGAGTTTGCTGTTCCCACTAGAGTGAACTCAAAGTGGGAACAGGCGGGAACAAAAGCGGGAACAGCGACAAAAAAAGCCGAAAGTCACTTCGGCTGAAAGATTTTTTGGTCGGCTCGTCAATATTCACGTCGGCGGCGCGTCATCATTTAATGCTTTGTCGTCGCGACTTTCGCTGAGAATTCCCGCCTTGAAATAAATCGTTCGTTTGTTTACATCACCAATACGCCTTCGGAGTGTATTGCGCCCGTCGTTGGCGATAAGCTTGCCTTCATCGTTCCATGTACGGATAAGCATTTCGGGCGACGCAAATCCTTTCTTGGCAAGAATATCGCTGAGGGTCGTCGGATAAATCGCAACCGCGCCGTCAAGGTAAA
>JAFVBP010000246.1 GCA_017479925.1 Selenomonadaceae bacterium
CCGAGCCGCGACGACCACGCTCCACGAACGAGGTATTGACACATGGACAAAATCATCTTGACCGACGAACTGTTTTTGGGCGACGGCAATCACAAAATCGTTTACGCGCACCCGACCGACAAAAATCTTTGCGTCAAACTTTTGCGCACGCCCGACGATCCCGACTTCGCCAAAGAAATGCGCTACCGTAAAGCTTTGGGCGACCGTGCAAACTCAATGACGCTCCTGACGAAATATTTCGGGCAAGTGGAAACCAATCGCGGCGACGGTTACCTGTTCGAGCGCGTGATTGACTTCGACGGTAAACCTTCGCCGACAATGCTTAACGTTTTGGCTGATACCGTCGTTTACCGTGACTTGTTGCCCGAAACGGAAAAATTGTTGCTGGACTTCAAACGCGCTTACTTCGACGAAAAATTTCTGCTTGCGGGCGTCGACCCCGACAATTATCTCGTGCAAAAAATTTCGCCGACGGAGCGACGCGTCCGAATCATCGACAACATTGGCATTGCGACTTTCGTGCCGCTTGCTTACTGGTTTGACGCCTTCGCCGTCAAGCGCGCAAAAAAATATTGGCGGCGGTTCGTCGACTTGATGCGCACCGATTACGCAAAAATATTTTCGCCCGAATTTTTGAGCAAACTCGCGGAGGTTTGAACGCCTTGGACTACGTCAAAGATTTGTACCGTGACGAAATTCGCGCAGGTTTCCTCGTCATGTCGAACGTCAAAAAAGTTTGGAATCGTCAGCTTGAAATTTGGGCTGAACTCGACCGCATTTGTCGCAAGCACGGCATAAATTATTACGCGCTTGACGGGACTTTACTCGGCGCGGCGCGTCACGGCGGCTTCGTGCCCTGGGATGACGACTTCGACATCTGCATGTTGAGACGCGACTACAATCGCTTCACGGACATCGTTGACGGCGAACTCGGCGACGACTTCGAGATTAAATTTAAAACTTTTGCCGTGACGAAAATCGTTCACAAACACACGACGCAGATTTATTCGCTTGACGACATTGCAATCAACCTGCCGCAGGGAATCATGATTGACGTTTGCGCCTTCGACATTGCGCCCGACGGTACGCCGAACAGTCAACTTGCCTTCAACGCGATTCAGGAACTTTTGACGGCGGTTTTCGACAATTTGTCCGCGTTGCCGAAGTTGAAACATTTGCAAGACGGCGGACAACTCGTCACGGATCTTGACGTTTTGGAGCGAATTGCCGAAATGCCGAAAGCCGACAAACTTGCCGAACTTTACCGTTACGTCGACGCGCTGTCGAATCAATCTTCGGCTGTCGGCTTGTTTACGGAAGTGCTTGACGGTGCTTATAAATCGCCCGCGCAAAAGCGTTGGTTTGACGAAACGATTTATCTGCCGTTCGAGACCGTCGAATTGCCCGCGCCGAAAGATTACGACCGATATTTGACGGCTCGTTACGGCGATTGGCACACGCCCGTTCGCGACGGGATAAATCGTCTTGGACTTTTCTGCAGTGCGGATATCCCGTGGCGTGACTTTCTGCAACAGATTCACAGATAAAATCAATCGCTCGATTAGTTGGGCGATTTTTTTGTCGACAACGTCACGGCTTTGCGGTAAAATTCCGCTTGACTTTTTCGGAAGGCGGAGACTTGATGAATCGAACGACACGCACGGTTGTAAAAATCTTTTTTATCGCGGCGGTGACGGTTGCCTGTATCGCGCCGGCTTACTAC
>JAFVBP010000247.1 GCA_017479925.1 Selenomonadaceae bacterium
GCGCGTTGAAAACGTTGGTGACGATTCTGGACAGGAACGACAAACTCAAAGCGGAATTAACGAAGACACTGCTCGAACAAATGCCGAAGACACACGACCCGTACAAGCGGATGACGCAGGAAGCACAGGCGCACGAACTGGCACAGGAACTGGCGTACGAGGAAATTCGACAACTGTACAACCCGCCGCAGGAGCCGAACGCGGAAATGCAGGACTTTCTGCAAATGCTGAGGACATAAGCGAAACTACCCGCGACAATATCGAAGAATCAACGACGAACGCAAAGCCGCAACAATCGCCGACAAAACCTTACGAAACGGCAGGGCACAACTTCTACATCAGCGAAGACAGCGAAGTCGGCACGGGCGGATTGAAAGCCAAATTCAAACAGAACATCGACGCGATAAAACTTTTGAAGCAACTCGAAAGCGAAGGTCGTAAAGCAACGCCGAGCGAACAGGAAATCTTAGCCAAATTCAACGGCTGGGGTACACTGACCTCGGCGTTTTCAGGTGCAAAAGATTGGGCGAAAGAAAATCAACAGCTCCGCGAACTTTTGACGCCCGAAGAATACGAAGCGGCACGCGGCGCAACACTCAACGCTTATTACACAAGCCCCGAAATCGCACGGACAATTTGGGCTGGACTTGAACGGCTTGGCTTTAAAGGCGGACGAATTCTTGATCCGTCGACGGGCAGCGGAATTTTCTTCGGGACAATGCCGCGTGAGATTATGGCTCAAAGCGTCTTGTCGGGCGTGGAGCTAGACGACTTGACGGGCAGAATCGCGCAACAGCTTTATCAAGGTGCCAATGTCCAAATCACGGGCTTTCAAAATGCGACGTTACCCGACAATCATTTTGACCTTGCAATATCAAATGTGCCGTTCGACAGCGTGCGAATTCTCGAAGACCCGAAGTATCGCAAAGACAAGCTCATGTTGCATAACTACTTTTTCGCGAAGGCGATGGACAAAATTCGTCCCTGCGGGCTTGTCGCGTTTATCACAAGTTCAGGCACGCTCAACGACCCGAAAGCAATCGCTGACGTATTCAACGGAAGAGCGGATTTAATTGCGGCGTTCAAGTTGCCGAGCCAAACATTTCAGAAAAACGCCGACACGCAAGTAACGACCGACGTTGTGATTTTCCAAAAGCGTTTCGACCCGAAAGTTCCATCCGAACACGCGCAGGCTTGGGAGAACGTCAAGAAAATTTCTGTGACGGACAAAACCGGCAAGCCGCAAGACGTGAAACTCAACGAGTACTTTGAAAATCATCCCGACCACATGCTCGGCACGCCGACGATTGACACGCTCTATGCAGGGCAAAACCGACTTGCGCTCGACGGCACGGGACGCAACACGACAAAAGAACTCGGCGACTTGATGAGCAAACTGCCCGAAAATATTTATCTGCCAATTCGACGTGCGACGCCTTCGACTGCCGACGCCATGCTCACGAGATTGAACGAACTGCAAAAAGAAGGCACCTTCGCGACGCACGAAGGCAAAATTTATCGGAAGCAAGGCGACCAACTCGTTGAATTAAGCGGCAAAGACGCGCAGACCGTCAAAGATTATTTGAGCTTGCAGAAAACGTTGGACGCGTTGTTGGCGAAGCAACTTGACCCCGCGACAACCGACGAAAAACTTTCCGACCTTCGCAAGCAGTTGAATCAAAAATATGACGCTTTCGTTGTGAACAGCGGCTATCTCAACGCGCCGCAGAACGTGAAGCTTTTAAGCGCAGACCCGAACTTCGGACGCGTGGCGGCGATTGAAGATTATCAGCGCGACAAGCAGACGAAAAAGTCATCGGCAAGCAAAACCGCGATTTTCTTCAAGCGGACGACTTCGACTAAAGCTGATGAGCCGACACACGCGGACACGTCGATTGACGCTTTGTCACTGTCGTTGTCAACGTGCGGGAAAGTCGACATGCAGTATATTTCGGACTTGACGGGTAAAAGCGAATCGGAGCTTGAGCGCGAACTCGGCGATTACCTGTACAGAAATCCCGAAACGAATTCTTTGGAACTTGCCGAAGAATATTTGTCGGGTAATGTGCGCGAAAAACTTGCTCAGGCGCAGAAAGCCGCGAAAAAAAATCCCGCGTACAAGCGAAACGTCGAAGCACTGCAAAAAATTCAGCCCGTCGACTTGACCGAACAAGCCATTTTCACACAAATCGGCGCGACGTGGATTGATCCGAAATATTACGAAGAATTTGCGCGTCACATGCTCGGCGGAAACATCTGCGATTTTGAAATCGTCTACAGCAAAAGCTTGGGCATGTGGCAAATCATGCGCAACAAAAAAGACGCACCTACTTGGAGCCAAAACTACCAGAAATGGACAGTCATCGGAACATCTGTCGACGAGAAAAATTTTGTTTTCAACTTCTTTGACTTTCTTGAACGGGCGTTGAACAAAAAATCCATCACGATAAAAACTCTGGGCGACTACGACCCCGTGAAAACCGCGCAAGCCCGCAATAATATTGAGACCATACGCAAAGAATTTGAGCAGTGGGTTTGGTCAGACCCCGAACGCAAGGCGGACTTGCTTGAAACTTACAACGCGCTGTTTAACAGCCACGTCTTGAGAAATTACGACGGCTCACACTTGCAGTTGAATTCGGTTGCCAAAGACGTTCGCGAAAAACTTTATCCGCACCAAAAAGACGTTATCTGGCGAATCATGCAAGGTCAAAACACGCTGATAGCTCATTGCGTCGGCGCGGGCAAAACGTGGTCAATGCAAATCGCGGCAATGGAAATGAAGCGAATCGGCATGATTAACAAGCCGCTGTTCGTCGTCCCGAATGCCACCGTCGGGCAGTTCGAGGGCGATTTTTACAAGGCGTTCCCGAAATCGAAAGGCAAAGTGCTTGTCTTGACGAGTAAAAATTTGGCGGCGGCAACACCTTCCAAAAACGAAACGCCCGAAGCCAAACAAGCCCGACTTTTTGCGCGTCGAAAAATGTTGTCGAAAATCGCAACGGGCGACTGGGACGCGATTATTATCACCGCCGACTTGTTCCAACGGTTGCCGGTGTCGCCCGAAGCCGAACGAAGATTCATCGAAGAACAACTCCGACTTTTAGAAGCGGAAAAACGCGCTCTTGTCGGCGTTGACAAAGAACAATCAAAACGTTTTGTAAGCGACCTTGAACGTGCAAAAAAAAATCTCGAACAACAGCTTAAAGCGGTCATGAATCCCGAACGTCGCGAAAACATGTGCATTCCGTTTGACGAGTTGGGCATTGACCAAATTTTTGTCGACGAAGCGGACATGTTCAAGAATCTTTATTTCAAAAGCCGTTTCGCAACCAGAAGCGACAAAGACGCGCCGAAAGTTCGCGGCGTGGCAAACACGGGTTCCGACCGTTCGTGGGACATGTTCCTGAAAACGCGTGCGCTGTCCGAACTCCGTCGAAACGCGGGCAAAATCGGCGGCGGTGTCGTATTCGCGACGGGCACGCCCGTAAGCAATTCGTTCAGCGAAATTTTCACGATGACGCGCTATCTTGCCAACGACCGCTTGCAGGAGACCGGCATTGAATTTTTCGACGCGTGGGCGCAAGCGTTTGTCAAAGGCATTCCGCGCATGGAACTGAGCACGAGCGGCAAAGGTTTCGACGCCGTGATAAGGCTCCGTTTGACGAATTTTGGTTCGCTAATCACCGCGTACCGTGAATTCGCCGACATCAAAATGCCCGAAGATTTGCCGTACCTGAAACGCCCGAATCTCAAAAACAACACGCGCACGATTGTTGAAATTCCAATGTCGGAAGCGTACGAAAAGTTTCTGCTTGACGTGCAAGACCGCGCCACGGCAATTCATAACGGCGGCGTCGACCCTCACGACGACAACTTCTTGAAGATAACCAACGACTTGCGCCAAGCCTCGCTTGACATGCGGTTGATTGACCCGAAATTGTCCGAAGCTCAGGCGGGCGCGAAAATTAACGCTCTTTGCGACACGGCGACGGCGAAATATCACGAGACTGCAGACGTTCAAGGCACGCAGGTAATTTTTGCTGACTTGAGCATTCCGAAGCCCAAAAAAGACGACGACACCGACGACAAAGACAACTTTGACAACGAAGCACCTTCCGCCGACGAGACCGCAATTTACGACCGAATAAAGCAAGGTTTGATTAAGCGCGGCATTCCCACCAATCAAATCGCCTTCGTGCACGACGCCGAAGACTCGAAACAACGTCAAGCACTGTTCGACAAAGTCAACGCCGCCGAAATTCGATTCATCATCGGCTCGACGACAAAAATGGGCGTGGGCGTCAACATCCAGAAACATTTGGTTGCGGCTCATCATTTGGATTGTCCGTGGCGACCGCGTGACATTGAACAGCGCGAAGGTCGAATCCTGCGTGCCGGCAACGAAAACGCCGAAGTCGAGATTTTCACCTACGTGACCAAAGACACTTACGACGCCAACATGTGGGAAAAAGTCACGATCAAGAAAAAAATGATGGATGCGTTTTTGCGCGGCGACTCGGCGATTAGAGAAATTGACGACATTGAAAGCAATGAAACTTTGGACTACGACGCGATTATGCAACGCACGATAACCGACACGGAAACAAAAGAAATCGCTCAGCTTAATCGTCAACTGGAAATCCTTCAAGCCGATAAAGCCGTCTTTGCTGTCGGCAAGAAAGAACTTCTCGCCAAACAAAAAACTTTGTCAGCGAAAATCCCGCAGTACGAACAGCGAATCAAAAACATGCAGTCGGACATTGCCGAAAAAATTTCCACCAAGGGTGACGCCTTCAAGATGAAAATCGGCGATACGGTGTACACAGACCGCGTCGAGGCAGGCAAGGTGTTCGACGAACTGGTCAAAAACTTCAGCATGTCGACGAGTACGAAGGTCGGCGAAATCGGCGGCTTCGATATAAACATGCGCGCCGAGCACACAATGATCAATCGCGACGGCGTCATGGAAGTAAACAGCACACAAGTTTTCGTCAAGCTGTCGAAACGCGGCATTTATTCTGCAGAACCTTCGCTCCGTTCGATTGAATATTTCATTTCGCAGGGCGGCATCGAAAAAGCCCTAGCCTCCGCTCAAAACGAATTAAAGACCGAGCAAGCGCGTCTTGCCGCCGTTGAAGAAAATCTTACCCGACCTTTCGACAAGCAAGCCGAATTCGACGAAGTTCAGGAGCGTTTACGTGAGTTGCAAAAGAAGTTTAGCCCTAACATCGAAAACGCTGAAACTTACGCTGAAAACATCACTAAACTTCCGAACAAACAAGCCGAAACTTCAACGACGCCCGAATCGCAAGACGAACTTCAAGACATCGAAGACAGCCCGAACGGTCGCTTGGAATATCTCGGCGGCATTACGCAAGAGTATCGTTCGCGGACAAAAGGCGGAAAAGCCATCAGAGACGCGAAGCACGGCGCGATAATTCAAATCGTCGCCGAAGACAACAACGGCGAAACTCATTACGATTATTACCGCGTGGATTATGATTACTTACAGCGCGTTAATCATGACGGCGGCGATCGCGGCGAATCTTTCTCGAACACACAAAAAAATTTACAAACCCGTATGCCATTGCTTGACGCGGGCAGTTTCAAGTTGAAATCAATCCGAATCACCGAAAAGCCGACCGATATTGACGCAAAGAAACTGGTTGCGTTGGTGCACAAGAATCAAAAAACCGACAGTCATCCCGCATTGAAACGTTGGGTCGAAAGACGCGAAAAAAGACTCGCCGAAGCAAAAAATCCTTACGTCAGAGAGAGTGAGGAAGAGCCGCTCTTAAACGCCGCCATATTTAAGCCTTCTGATGAACAACTGCGCAAAGATGAAGCATATTTTGCCGACATGTATCCAGAACAAGTGCCACGCGTCAATGAAACTTCGGACACGGCAGGCGAACAAACTGCGTCAACCGAACAGCAAAGCGCAGGTGTTACAAAAACTTTCGACCGTGACGGCAAATTTGACGGCTCAATCGACGACGGATTAACTGCCATTGTGAACGCGCCTGTCGGGACGAAAATCAATGTACATTGGTTTGGACGACCGACGCCCACTGAACACGAAATAACCGAGCGCGACGGGCAAAAGATATTGTCTGTCGTTCCTTACAACAAGAGCAATACCTCCGCGCAGTTAAATCGCAAAGATGTATACAATTTCTTTGTGGGATCCGCCAATATAACTGAAATCACTATTGACTATCCGCAAGGTTACGACGAAACTGCGTCGACAACACAGGCAAATGAAACATCTACAGACGAAAACCGCGACCAACGCTCAAACGTTGAAATTCGACAACCCGAAAATCAAGACCGAGAATCATCTGCCGAAACGCCGAAGGCAACGCTCGACATCAGAACGCGCTCAAACGGCAGTATTGACTTTTGCGCGGTGAATAATCAACGTCAAACTTTCGCCGAAGCAGTCGAACACGCAATCGAAATCAGCCCCGACGCTCCGATTAAAATTTCAGTCGACGGCAAAACCGTCACTTACGACGCGCATATCGGCAATTCGGAAGGCAATTTCTCCAATGTGAAGGCACTGCAGAAAAAAATTCGCGACATCCTCAACGGCAAAACTGACGAAGAAATTTCACCTGAAACCGAATTTTCTAACGTCAAAAATAACACCGCCACGAACACTTTAGCGAGCACGACGAACGAAAAAAACAAAGTCACCGATGAATTAGCAAAACTCTTGCGTGAAGCTACCGACAAAGCGAACTACATTATGACGGTTTACCCTCAAAATGGTGAGACAGGTAAAATGAGATTAGAAGGCGCGAAAGTCTCTGTCGACGGCAACGGTTTCAACATCTTGACTGCATGGGGCAAAATTCTCGGACACTACGACACACCTGAACAAGTTCGGACGGTTATTCAGCGACTCAAAGAGGCTGTTGACGGCTATGACTCATCCTTCCAATTTCCGCCCGTTGTTGGATTAGCTGAAGTGGACGAAGATTTAACAAACCATTTGCTCAAAGTCGCCGGCGACACGGGCTACATGACAATCACCTGCCAAGACGGCGTAGAGCTTCAAATGCAACACTTCAAAGGCGCAAGAATCGTCGCCGACGGCAACGGTTTCAACATTTTGAATGGAATAGACAAAAACTTTGGACACTACGACACACCTGAACAAGTTCGGACGGTTATTCAGCGACTCAAAGAGACTATTGACGACGGCAAAATCAACAGGTTCACTTTCCCGACAGTTGACGAACTCGAAAAAAATGCGGCGGAGCATAAAAACACCAATAACAAAACGACCGAAGAAACCGCTACGAATAAAGAATCGACGGCAAATTCTTCCGTCATCAGCGCGGAACACAAAGCTTGGCAAAAAAATTGGGACGATTATGAACGCAACGAAAAAACCAACAGCGGTCGAGACATTTTGAGCGACTACTGCGAATTCAACATAAATGTCGGCGACAATCAAAAATACACGGGCGTTGTGAATATCAATTGGCTTGAAGACAGCAATTCCGGACGCGTAATCAAAGACGCCGTTTCCAAAGCGAATTACGGAGTAACGTATCATTCAAATGATTTACCGCTCGGCAACTTGTTGGGCAAATTCCACGAACGATTGAAAAATATTGCCGAATCAACAGGTGGACAAATTCGAGACGCAGGCAATGTTGACATTAATTCCTACGAATTCGACGACTACGAAAGCGCAACCAAATTCGCCACGACGATAAAATCCGAACTCGAAAAATTTACGACGGAGCACAAAGCCGAAATTAATAAAACGGGCGCAGAACAACGTCGCGCTCAAGCCGAACGTCAAGCACCGCCGCCGAAATGGGAAGCTCCGCACAGAGACACGGTCGGAATTGGTGAATCGTCAAGACGCGCAACGGAACGTTTGAGAATCGGCGACGAATTCATTGAGCTGACCTACAAGGCAGACGATAAAACATATCCCGTCGTCAAATTGGATCAACTGAAACTTTCATTGGGCGAAAAAACGGACGTAGCTATTGAAGCACCGCGCTTTGGCGGAAAAGCCGAAATGTACGACAATCCCGTCAGACAAAAAGGCGAACCGCGTTACATCGAATCTGATACCGAATACCGCTTTGACGATTATGATTCCGCGAAAAAATTTGCCGAAACTATTTACGAAAGTCATTACGCGAACGTCGTACGTGCCAAACAGGAAGCTCGAACAAAATCTTCACTTCGCGGAAGCGGCGACACCTCACGCGACAATATCGTCGAACCGCGCACTCAGCAACAGCGAATTCTTCAGCGGCTCGGACAGGACATTGGGCAACGTGTCGTTTTCTTCGACAACCCGAATAAAGACTTTCATGGCGCACACGTCGGCAACACGACTTTCCTCAACGTCAATTCGGAATTCGCACTGCCGCAAGTCTTTTGGCACGAAACGGCGCATTGGCTTAAACTCAACAATCCCGAACTGTATCGCAGGCTTGTCAAGGCGGCAGGAATCACCGACGCGCAACGCAAAGCTTACCTCGAAAATACAGAGCGCACCGACTTGAAGACCGACGCGGCTATCGACGAAGAAATTATCGCCGACCGCATGGAAGACGTTTTCAAGCGTGCGGGCTTTTTGCGTGACATCGGGCGCAAAGACCAAAACTTGATTGAACGGCTCATTGCGTGGTTGCAAGACATGTTGAGCAAATTCCGTGAGTACTTCCAGAATCCGCAGGGCAAGTTGACCCGCGCACAAGCTCAGCGTATGGCAAACGAACTCGGACGCACGGCTCAAGACATCGTCAATCAACGCGGCGAAAAAATCTTCCGCTACAACGCCAAAAC
>JAFVBP010000248.1 GCA_017479925.1 Selenomonadaceae bacterium
CTTCGCAGGTTGAGCGGGCTTTGTTTCGACGACGGGCTTTGTTTCGACGACGGGTCTTGATTCGACGATTGGTTGAGCCGCAGGTTTTTCTTCGACGGGCGGAGGTGCCCCGTGCAATTCGGCGGTGAATTCTTTTGAAAACGCGTCGCCGTCCAAGCCGAGAAATTTGGCGTAGTTTTTGATGAAGCCGCGGGTGTAAACTTCGCCCGGCAGTTTGTCATATTCGCCGTTCTCGATAGCCTCTATGTAAAGTGCGCGAATACTCGTGCCCTGTTCGATGTCGTTGACAGATAACTTTTGTCGCTCGCGTTCGTCGCGCAGCGTTTTACCCAACATGTCAACCAACTCCTTTCGGGGGCATTATAAGCGACTGATTTTAAAAAAACAATCCCCGCGAAATTATTTCCGCAAGCCGTCAAGGTGTGTGCGAATCGTCGACTCGAAACCTTGATCGGTCGGCTCGTAATAGCGTGTCGAAGTTTTACCGTCGGGCAGATATTGTTGACGCACGAAGTGATTCGGAAAGTCGTGCGGATATTTGTAACCGACGCCGTGCCCGAAAGTTTTCGCGCCCTTGTAACCGGTATCGCGCAGATGTTTGGGAACTTCGTCGTCGGAAGTTTTCACGTCCGCCAAAGCCCGCTCAATCGCCAGATAAGCCGCGTTCGACTTCGGAGCCGAGGCGACGTAGGTGACCGCTTGCGCCAAAATGATTCGCGCTTCGGGCAGACCGACGAATTGAGCCGCTTGAGCCGCCGCGTTCGCCAAAATCAAAGCTTGCGGGTCGGCGTTGCCAACGTCTTCCGCCGCGCAAATTACCACACGTCGAGCGATGAATTTCAAATCTTCGCCGCCGTCGAGCATTTTCGCGAGATAAAAAATCGCCGCGTCGGGGTCGGAGCCGCGCATACTTTTGATAAACGCCGAAGCCGTGTCGTAGTGAACGTCGCCGCCTTTGTCGTAACGCCGAATTTTTTCGCCGAGCAATTCGCGCAGCGTGTCGACGGAAATTTTTTCGGTGAACGCCGCCTGTTCCAGCAAGTTCAAAGCCGTGCGAGCGTCGCCGTCCGCGAAGTCCGCGATAATTTCAAGTGCACGTTCGTCGACGGGCAAATTTTTGTATTCGACTTCAAGTGCGCGGCGAAGAATTTGTTTGATGTCGTCGACGGAAAGTTTTTCCAGCCGAACGATTTTGACGCGGCTCAACAGTGCGGCGTTGACCTCAAAAAACGGATTTTCGGTCGTCGCGCCGATTAACGTCAATCGCCCGTCCTCGACGTACGGCAACAGGAAATCCTGCTGACTTTTGTTGAAACGGTGAATTTCGTCGACGAAAAGAATTGTCCGCCGCCGATAAAATTTGCGCTGATCTTCGGCGGTTTTGACGATATTTCGCAGTTCGGTGACACCCGAAAGTGCCGCGTTGACCTTGACGAAATTGCTTGCCGTGACGTTTGCGATAATTTTGGCGAGCGTCGTTTTACCCGTGCCCGGTGCGCCGAAAAAAATCAGCGACGGCGTTTGACCCTGCGAAATCATCTTGCCTAACGCGCCGCGTAAAACATTCGCTTGACCGACGAAGTCCCGAAGAGTTTTCGGGCGCATTCTTTCGGCAAGCGGCGAAAATTTCTTGTCGTCGTTGACGCTGTCGAACAAATCCATGTGAAAGCCTCGGTATCAAGATTGATTTTCGAGCGGGTCTGCGCCGTATTTATTATCGCCGACGGTTCCCCGTTTGAAAAGCAAAAACATACTGCATACAAAAGCGATTAATCCGCACGTTGCCGAAAACATGAACAGCCCGGAGTCGGTATCTTTAACCTGCATATTGCCAAAACCAATCAACACGTAATAGGGTATGAGCCACCAGCCGCTGAGATTTAAGTCGTGAAGACGCCGCACGATAATCATGACACCGCCGACAATGTAAATCAGAAAACAAGCCACCAACAGCACTGAAGCCAAACCAACGCCAAATATCAACGAAGAATCTGTCGACTTGCCAAAAATCGTTGCGATTAGAGCAAATACTATTGCCGCCACAATCATCGGAAGCAATAAAATCAGTGAGTATTTGAAGTATGGCCAACGATTTAAGCGACCTTTCAGCGTGAAAATTTTTTGTCGGGAGCTTGACGCGGACGCTTGAGTTTGCGCGGGAAAATTTTTCGCAAGAATTTCTTTTCCGCAATTCGGGCAAAAATTACCGCCTTCGTTCAATTCCGCGCCGCAGTGTGAACAAAATCTTGCCATGTAAGTCACCTCCTGTATCAAACAGTCGCACGTCGAATTGAGTTGCCCGCGCCGCCGTAATGTAAAACGTCAACGAAAATTTCGCCGCGTTTGGTTTGGTAGAAAATGCCAATCGTGCGCATTGCCTGCGCGAAACGAATTTGTTCGGGAGCGTTTGCCTTCAAGTCCGCGTCTTTAATCGGCTTTTGTGAATTGGCGGCCTTGGCAATTTCCAAACTGAATGCGTTTTTCTCGTCTGCGGTTATGCCGACGGTTTTTATAATCTTGCACGAAAGCCAAAAGTCGTGTGCGGCGTCAAGGTTTTTGCTTTTGTGGAGCATGTAAGTCGTCTGCCCGCCGTTGACGATTGAAAAGTTGGTAAGCTTGACTTCGCAGCCGTCAGGTTGAAAGTCGTCGCAAATAATCGTTATGCCGTTGTTCTTGAACCAAAATGACGCGGGATTGTCTTTGATTGTCTCGCGAATTTCTTTGTCGATTTTGCCGCCGGTAATGTGATAGCGCAGATTGAGCGACAAAAGATTTGTGCCGTGTTCGGCGTACAGTTGCTTAATTGAAAAAGCCGACGCGTTGATAATGACCGCTTCGTTGTCGCCGTAGCGCAAAATATTTTTCGGGGCGTCAATAATAATCTTGCCGTGTTCGATGGTCGGTTTGTAAGCCTCGGCTTCGCGAATTTGCTTTTCGATGTCGTCGACGAAGAGTATCGAAACTTCAATCGCGTCAAACGCCGTGAATTGCGCACGGAACTTTCTTTCGATGTCGGTCTTGTTGATTTTTTTCTGCGGCGCGGAAGTGTAAAAGACGAAGTGAACTTTTGAGTTTTCGCCTCGTACGTCGTCGACGTAAAGGAATCTATTTCGTGCCTGCCGGTTGAATTGTTCGTAGTGCCCGGTCGTCATGTCCTTGTAGAAGTCAGCCATTTTGCGCATGGCGTTGAGCACGGTTTCGGCGGAAATGGTTCTGTAAAACTTCGACTGTCCGATAACCATGTCGGATTCTTCGGAGTTCGGGTCAGTCAACAAAATGTCCGCGCCGCCGTCGCGTGTGCCGTCAACGACAATTTCGGCGAACTCGTCTTCGTTCAAGACAAGCGCGGGATTTTTGTAAAAATGATTTTTGACACACAGCACCGAAAAAACGTAGTCGTCCGTCCGCGCCCGAAGCGACGGATATTTTTCTTTCAGCGCGTTGATTTTGGTCGCAATGAATTCGTAATTGTCCATGTGAAGTCCTCAAGCGTTTTGAACTGCCTTGTACCAGCGGGCAATCAGCGACGTGCCGAGCAAATCGCGATGATCGTCGACGTAGCGGACAAACCAATCGGTCATGCCGTCCCAGCGCAGGTCGGCAATTTCTTCGAGCGAATAAAGTTTCCAGCCGAGATCTTCAAGCGTCGCGTTGGCAACGACGAATTTGGTTTTTGAACTTGCCGTCGCAAGATTGAATTCGTCGGCGGGGCGATTCGGAATAATTTTTTTGACCGTCGCGTTGAACATTTCGTGCGCCTGATGAGTTTCGTCGCGCTTCCAGTTCGTGTGATTCGGGAACACGTCGGGCAACATTTCGGACAGAACCGTCAACACGGGCGGCAAGAAAACTCGTTGACCCGTGAACCTGTCGACGAAGCCGTCGCGTTGAAAAATTTTCAGTTGTGCCGCCTCCGACAAAGGTTTTTCGTCGTTGATGTAGTGCGAAAACGGAAAGCCCGTCGCGATAATTTTTTCCGCCGCGTGAGCAGAGCCTGCCTCAAGCGCAAGGCACGCGTAAACGAGCACGTCCGCCCGCGAATTGTTGTTCGTCATGATTGTAACCTCCGTTCAAAAGTCGCCCGTGGAACCGAAACCGCCGTGTCGAATGTCACCTTGCCCGACAGTGTCGCCGTCGACGGTCAAATATTTTTGGAAGACGCCCTGCGCGATTCTCATGCCGCGTTTAATGTCGAAATCGCCGCTCAAACTCGTGACGGGCAGGATGATATGTCCGCGATAATCCGCGTCAATCACTCCGACGCCGTTCGCCAAAAATAGTCCGTGCTTGACGGCAAGACTTGAGCGCAGGTAAATCAACAGTACTTCGTCGCACGGAAAAAAGGCCTTGAGACCCGTCGGCACAAGCGAAATTTTTCCACACGACACGCGAACATCTGCGGCGGCGTGCAGGTCGTAGCCCGCGCTTAAAGCCGTTTTGCGTGTCGGCAAAATTATTTCGTCGTAACCTTCGAGAATCTCAAAGCCTCGAATCATGTGTATGCGCCTCGCCGAAAGTTATTCCGCTTTGGCCTCTTCGGTCGGTTTGTCGTCGGCTTTCGCGTCCGCAGCTTTGTCGTCGGCGGGTTTTTCGGCGTTCTGCGAGCCGAGCGGTTTGACGGGCGTGATCGTTGAAATCGCGTGCTTGAAAATCATTTGTTGGCGTCCCATTGAATCAACGATGACGGTGAATTGATCGAAGCCGCGAATCATGCCTTTGATCTGGAAGCCGTTCAAGAGGTGAACCGTGACGGGGACGTTTTCCTTGCGCGCCTGATTCAAGAAGTTTTCTTGCAGGTTGATGATTGGTTTGGTTGCCATGTACAAATCTCTCCTTTGCAAAGCGTCAAAAAATTTTCAACCACCGAATATAATTCATTCGCCGAAACCAGGTCAGCTGACGTTTGGCGAAATTTCTTGTGGCTTGAGCGACTTTGGCTTTGGTGTCGTCGAGCGTCGCACCGCCTTGAAGGTATTCGAGCGTCTCTTTGTAACCGATACCGCGCATTGCCTGAGCTTGCGGGCTTATACCTGTGGCAAGCAAATTTTTGACTTCGTCGACAAGCCCGTCTGCGAAAAGTTTTTGCGTGCGGCGATTGATTCGGTCGTAAAGAATTTCGCGGTCGGCGGTCAATCCGAAGACAAGCGCGTCGTAGAACAGTTCGCCCGTGCTTTTGTAGTGACTGGTGAAGATTTTTTCGCCCGCGTGAGCGTCGTAGCCTTCGACGAGAGCTTGAACGTAAAGCCCTGTGCCGCCCGCGACGATTGGAATTTTGCCGCGCCCGTTGAGGTCGGAAATAATTCGTCGTGCACGCTGAAGAAATTCAACCATGCTGAACTTTTGATTCGCGTCGAGTATGTCAATCAAGTGGTGTTTGACGCGTGCAAGTTCGTCGCGTGACGGTTTGGCGGTGCCGACGTTGAAATTTTTGTAGACCGCCATTGAGTCCGCCGAAATGATTTCCGTGTCGAATTTTTCCGCCAAGTCGATTGCCAATGAACTTTTGCCTGCGGAAGTTGCGCCGACGATTACAACGAGCTTTTCACGCGGTGACGGCGTCAAGTAAAGTGATTTTACCGAATCACAGATATTTGTCAAGTCAAACGGCGCGGCGTCGAAGTTTTTGACGGGGCTCACTTGAGTTCGATTGATTGACCGGGCTTGACGACGTGAACTTTCGCGGTGTTGACAAGTCGGCGCAAATCTTCGGGATTTTGCTTGATGACCGGCCAAGTGTCGTAGTGGAGCGGAATGACGTTCGCCGCGTTCAAAAGTTCGACGGCTTTGGCAGCGTCAATCGGATCCATGGTGTAATGCCCGCCAATCGGCAAAATCGCGTAGTCAATTTTGTCGCGTTCGCCGATAAGTTTCATGTCGCCGAAAAGAGCCGTGTCGCCCGCGAAGTAAACGACTTTGCCGCCGACGCCGATAACATAGCCGCAAGCAATGCCGCCCGCAATGCCCGACGAGTGGAGCGCGGGAACCATGCGCACGAAGCCGAATTCGGTTTTGAGCGTGCCGCCCAAATTCATGCCGACGGCTTTGACGCGTTGCCCGCCGAAGTCGACGATTTCGGGTATGCCGACACATGTCGCGCCCGTGCGAACGGCAATGTTCAGAGCGTCGCCGACGTGGTCACCGTGCGCGTGCGTAATTAAAATATACGTCGCCTGCACGTCTTTTTCGCTGATTGCCGCGGCGGGATTGCCCGTCAAAAACGGGTCGACGAGAATTTTATTCGCGCCGTCGTCCAACATGAAACAGGCGTGCCCGTAGTAATTGTAGGTCAACATGAGAGTTCGCCTCCTTAAAAATGTGCTTGACTATTCGTCGCCGCCCGCGATAATTCCTGCGACACAATAACAGCAACCGTTATTCGGCCGTCATGGATGACGGCCGCGCCCGCAGTTGAAACAGGATGTTTCACCTGCGGGCACACGAGTTACGGCTTTGCGACAACACTTCGGCGACAAGTGAGTAACGCCCCCGCGAGGTGCCTTTTCTTTGGTTACTTTCTTTGGGCAAGCAAAGAAAGTAACATCAAAAAAATCAAATTCAACGAACGAATTCAATCGCAGTCAACGCCCGTCGTGCGCAACTACAATCGAAGTCAACCGCCGCCGTCGAACAACGACAATCGACAAGCACCGCGTTATTTCTCCGAATTGAGCGAAGTCGACAGCGGTACCGTGATTTTTTCGTCGTAGCAGGTGAACGCGTCATCAACGAGTTTTTGATCAGGTTTCGGCGTCAACGCGCTGACAATCGGCACAATCAAAAGTCCCGCCATCATTGCGACCGCGCCCGCGTTAATCGGCGACTGAATTATCGCGGGGAACGCCGGTCGAATCAACATGTTCGCCGTCATCAAAACCGAGCCGAACGCGAAGCACGTCCAACAAGCCGCCGTCGATACCCACTTCGAGTAAAGCGCGTACATGAACGGTGCCAGGAACGCGCCCGCCATTGCACCCCAGGACACGCCCATCAACTGCGCGATAAAATTCACCGAGCTTTTGTACTGCACGAGCGCGAGCACCGCCGAAATCGCGATAAACACGACGACCAAAATCCGAATCAGCAAAACCTGCGCGGGCTCCTTCATGTTCGGGGCGAAGTTGTCGCGAATCAAGTCGAGCGTCAAAGTCGACGCCGAAACGATAACCAGCGACGACAGAGTTGACATTGACGCGGACAAAACCAAAATCACGACAAGCGCAATCATGCCGTCGGACAAGCCGCTCAACATCGTCGGAATAATCGAGTCGTAGCCGTTCGCCGCAATGTCGATTTGGTCGGAAAACAGTCGCCCGAAGCCGCCCAAAAAGTAACAGCCGCCCGCCACGACGAAGGCGAACAGCGTCGAAATGACCGTGCCTTTTTGAATCGCCTGTTCGTTTTTAATGGCGTAAAACTTCTGAACCATCTGCGGAAGTCCCCACGTGCCGAGCGAAGTCAAAATCACGACGAACAGCAGGTTAAGCGGGTCGGTGCCGAAAAACGACGCGAAAATTCCCGGCGTATCGGAAACTTTGTCGTCCGTGACGCGTGCAAGTCCGTCGAGTGCCGCGACGAAGCCGCCTTTACTTTCGAGCACGGCGTAAATGACCGCCGAAATGCCCGCGAGCATGACGACGCCTTGAATAAAATCGTTAATCGCCGTCGCCATGTAGCCGCCCGCAATGACGTAAATCGCCGTCAAAACCGCCATCATCAAAATGCAAACCGCGTAGTCGATATCAAACGCCATGCCGAAAAGTCGCGACAAGCCGTTGTACAAACTTGCGGTGTACGGTATCATGAAGATAAAAATTATAATTGCCGCGCCGATTTTCAGCGACGGGGAGCCGAAACGTTTCTCGAAAAACTGCGGCATTGTTGCGGTGTTCAGGTGACGCGTCATAATTCGCGTGCGTCGTCCCAAAATAAACCACGCCATCAGCGAACCGATTAACGCGTTGCCGATACCCGCCCACGTCGCCGCAATGCCGTACTTCCAACCGAATTGACCCGCGTAACCGACGAAAACGACCGCCGAAAAATAACTCGTGCCGTAAGCGAAAGCCGTCAACCACGCGCCGACGTTTCGTCCGCCGAGGACGAAGCCGTCAACATCCGTCGCGTGTCTTCGACAGTAAAGCCCGATGCCAATCAGCACGGCGAAATACAAGACCAGTAAAACAACCTTCATGCGAAAACCTCCAACAAACTTCAAGGAGTTGACCTAAATGATTATCGACATGCACACGCACATTTTCCCCGACAAAATCGCCGCCGCCACGATTGACAAGTTGAGCCGCGTCGCAGGAATTCCCGCTCACACGAACGGAACTTTGCACGCTCTGCAAAAGTCAATGGAAGCCGCGCAGATTGATCTGTCGGTGATTTTGCCCGTCGCGACGAACACTCACCAGGTCGAAAAAATTAATGATTCTGCCGCCGCGCTCAACGAAAAGTTTTCGGACGCGGGAATTTTTTCGTTCGGCTGCATACATCCCGACTTCGCGAACTTTCGGGCTGAACTCCGCCGAGTGAAAAATTTCGGGCTAAAGGGTATCAAAATTCACCCTGTTTATCAAGACATAAATCTTGACGACGCGAAGTTCCTGCGAATTCTGTACCGCGCCGCCGAACTCGATTTGATTGTCGTCACGCACGCGGGACTTGACATCGGTTTTCCGGGCGTCGTGCGTTGTTCGCCGCAGATGATTCGTCATGTCGTCGACGAAATTGGCAACTTCAAATTCGTCGCGGCACACATGGGCGGCTGGAAAAATTGGCGCGACGTTCTCGAACTTTTGGGCGACACGGGAATTTTCATCGACACGGCTTTTTCGACGGGCGAAATGATTGCGCGTGCCGACGTTTCCGAATTGCCTTTCGACGCGAAACTTTTGGATGCGACGGAGTTTATGACGTTCGTGAAAGTTTTCGGCGCGGACAGAATTCTTTTCGGCACGGACAGCCCGTGGTCGCCGCAGAAAATTTCGCGTGAATTCGTCGAAAATCTGCCGCTTGACGACGTTGACAAGTCAAAAATTCTCGGCGGCAACGCGGTTAGACTTCTGAAGGTGTGACGGGGATTTTTTGTCGTTGCGCACGACGGGCGTTGTTGAATGTTACTTTCTTTCCGCGTGGAAAGAAAGTAACCAAAGAAAGACGCGCCCGCGTTAATGCATCCTGCATTAATGCGACGGGCGGTTACGGCCGTCATCCATGACGGCCGGATAACGGCGATTGTTGTCGACCGATTACGTTTGCGATTGTCAGTCACGGTCGTCACTTGCCCGTACACTTTTGAAGGTCTGAAACGAACCGCACGAGCCGACACCGCGTTGAAAAATCCGTTGCAAACAAAAGTAGACGAAATTTGCTGACCGAAGAATTTTTGCGTTACCAAATTTTTTTCATTTAGCTGTGCTACACTTTCACCGCTTGCGTAGAAAATTTTTCACGGAGGGACAGCTGATGTTTGAATTCGACGAAAATACGCTGGATCAACTGGCGAAGATAAAAGTTATCGGCATAGGCGGCGGCGGCTCCAACGCTGTCAACCGCATGATTGAATCCGGTTTGGAAGGTGTGGAGTTTATTGCGGTCAACACCGATTCGCAAGCTCTTTTGATGAGCAAGGCTCCCAAACGTATGCAAATCGGCGAAAAACTTACTCGCGGACTCGGTGCCGGTGCTCGTCCCGAAATTGGCGAACGTGCCGCGCAGGAAAGTCGCAACGATATTTTGGAAGCTCTTCGAGGCTCGGACATGGTTTTCATAACCGCAGGCATGGGCGGCGGAACCGGCACGGGTGCTGCTCCCGTCGTCGCCGAATGTGCCCGCGAAGTCAACGCGCTGACCGTCGCGGTCGTCACTCGGCCGTTCACTTTTGAAGGACCCAAACGCAAAAAAAATGCCGACTTGGGCATTGAAAACTTGAAAAACAACGTCGACGCGATTATTACAATTCCCAACGATCGACTTTTGCAGGTCGTTGACAAGAAAACGCCGATGACCAAAGCGTTCACAATCGCCGATGATATTTTGCGTCAAGGCGTCAAGGGCATTTCGGACTTGATTGCCGTGCCGGGCGTCATCAATTTGGATTTCGCGGACGTGCAGGCGATAATGAGCAACGCGGGTTCCGCTTTGATGGGCGTCGGCGAAGCGTCGGGCGACAACGCTGCCGTCGAAGCCGTCAAGAAAGCCATTGCCTCACCGCTTTTGGAAACGAGCGTCGACAGTGCACGCGGAATTTTGCTCAACTTCATGGGCGCGCAAGATTCGCTGTCGATGCACGAAGTCAACGAGGCGTCAACGACCGTGCAGGAAGCCGCACACCCCGAAGCCGAAATCATTTGGGGCGTCAGCGTCGACGATTCGCTAGGCGACACGATTATCGTCACGATTATCGCCACGCGCTTTGACGACGGGCAAGACGCCGAGGAAGACATTCCCGCGACGAGAATTCTGCCGCCGAATCAAACGCAAATGAAACCTCAGCCGCAACAGCAACCGCGTCAACAACAACAGTCGCGTCAACCGCAACCGCAACAACCGCGTCAAACCGTTCAGCCGCAACAGGAACCGCAACCGTACAATCGCACGCAACAGCCGCAACAGCCTCAGCAACAACCGCAGCCACGAAACCCGTACAAGTTGGAATTGCCCGACTTCATAAGCAACCGATTCAACAGGCGTTGACCGTCGCACAAATTTTCACGGAGGGTTGATGAACGTGTTTGAAACAAATTTTGACAACCGCTACATAAAAATCAAAATCGTCGGCGTCAACACTGCGGGCGACGATAAACTTTCGGGCGGGCTTGATGCCGTCAATTTCATGTTGAGCCGAAATTTTCAAGGCGTGAATTATTTCGCCGTCGACCGAAATTCCGTCGACAATCTCAAGGCGTGCACATGTCACGTCGAACACAAATTCCGCCTGCTCGACGCTCAAGACGAAAAAACTTTGACCGACAAACTCAATGACGCGAATTTGATTTTCGTTGTCGCCACTGACGTTTGGGAAAATCTCAAAGCCGTCGCGCTTGCCGCTCACTGTGCGAAAAAAGTCGGCGTGCCCGTGATTTTCATTGCGGGCGGAAATTTCGACGATGCGGAAGGCGAAATTATCTTCGACGCGCTGGTCAAGTTGTCGAATGCAAATTTCGCCGTCGACGCTTGCAAAGTTCTGCAGAATTTCATCGAAGCGTTGACTTTGCCCGGTCAACCGAAAATCGACGTAAAGTTGATTTCGCACCTCGTCAAAAATTCGGCGGCGTGTGTCGGTTACGGCGAACGCGACGGTAAAAATGCCGTCATCAAGGCCGCGAAAGCCGCGCTTGAACACGTCGAAGCCGTCGAAGAAAACTTCAAGACCGCCGAAAAAATTCTGTTCAACGTGACGGCAGCACAAGCAAATTTGTCGCTCGAAGAGGCGCAGAAACTTGCACGGCTGATCAAACGTCACGCGCCCAAAGCTGAAGTTTCGTTCGGCTTTTCGATTGACGATTGGCTCGTCGACAAAGTCAAATTCCTGCTGTTGGCAGTGTGAATCAAAATCCTCGACGCACGGTCGGGGATTTTTTTAATGCGTAATTCGTAATGCGTAATGCGTAATGATTTCGGAACGGCAATTCGCCCGAAAAGTCTTTTCAAAACCGTCGTGCGTGTTATAATCGTCGACGAAACGGCAACTTTCGCGCAAGGAGGTTTTAATTTGAAATACACAAGCACGCGTTCCAAAATCAAACCGATAAACTCGGCGGAAGCAATTCTTCGCGGGCTGTCGGACGACGGCGGACTTTTCGTGCCCGAAAAAATTCCGAAAGTCACGCTCGACGAAATTGGCGCACTTCAAACCCTGTCTTACGAACAACGCGCCGCGAAAATTCTCGGAAAATTTTTGACGGACTACACCGATGACGAACTCGGCGAATGTTCGGAGCTGGCGTACAATTTTTTTGACGTGCCGGCTCGAATTCCCGTCGCGATTTTGATTCAAGACCCGAAAAATCCGATTGCACCCGTCGGCGAAATGGAATTGTTTCACGGACCGACATCCGCGTTCAAAGACGTGGCGTTACAAATGTTGCCGCATTTGATGCGCATGGCACTCAAAAAAGTCGGCGAAACGAAAGAAATTTTGATTCTCGTCGCGACTTCGGGCGACACGGGCAAAGCGGCTTTGGCGGGTTTCGCGGACGTGCCTCAAACGAAAGTCATGGTTTTTTACCCCGACGGCGGAGTCAGCAAAATTCAACGCCTGCAAATGGTCACGCAACGCGGCGACAATGTCAACGTCACTGCCGTGCGCGGGAATTTCGACGACTGTCAAAACGGCGTCAAGAAAATTTTCGGCGACGCGAAAATCCGCGACGAACTCGACAAGCTCGGCGTCAAATTGTCCAGCGCGAATTCAATCAACTGGGGTCGGCTCGTCCCGCAAATCGTCTACTACTTCGCGGGCTACGTCGAACTCATCAAGTCGAATCAAATCAAGCTCGGCGACAAAATCAACATCAGCGTGCCGACGGGCAATTTCGGCAACATTTTGGCGGCGTACTACGCGATGAGAATGGGCTTGCCCGTTCGCAAATTAATCTGCGCGTCGAACATGAACGACGTGTTGACGGAATTTTTCAGGACGGGCGTGTACAATCGCAACCGCCCGTTCCACAAGACGATTACGCCGTCGATGGACATTTTGATTTCAAGCAACCTCGAACGCCTGCTGTACCACGAAACCAACGGCGACATTAAGCAGGTTGCCCGCTACATGAGCGAACTTAACACGCTCGGCAAGTACAAAATCGACCGCAAGCTTAAAGAACGCCTCGACAAAATTTTTCACGCGGAAGCCGTCACCGAAGACGAAACTCGCGATTACATCAAGCGCATTTACGATTCGTTCAAGTACGTCCTCGACACGCACAGCGCGGTTGCCGTCGCGGCATTGAGCAAATATCGCGGCAAAACGAAAGATTTTGCACCCGTTTTGAGCGCGGGAACTGCCAGCCCGTACAAATTCACGAACGCGGTTTTGACGGCTTTGGGTCAGCAAGTTGACGGCGTCGACGACTTGAAGCAACTTCACATGCTCAACGTCACGACGAATTTGCCCGTGCCGAAAAATCTTGGTGCATTGTCGACGGCTGAAATTTTGCACGGCGACGTTTGCGACAAAGACGAAATGCCCGAACGCGTCATCAAGTTTGCGGCGAAGTGAATCATATCGACAACAAAAAATCCCCGGTCGCTTTAAAAGCGGCGGAACAACTGTCGCGACGTATCGTTACCAACGCTCAAACGTTGTCGCCGCGAACTTAAAAATCCCCGTCACAATCGGCGGGGATTTTCGTTTGCGCAAACGACGACGGTAACCGGCCGTCATGGATGACGGCCACCCGCTTGCGCGTGATACAGGATGTATCACAGCAAGCGCGGCTTTCTTTGGTTACTTTCTTTCGCCGCCGAAAGAAAGTAACGAAGTCCGCGTTTAATCGGGCTGAGCGATAC